>DQOP01000030.1 GCA_015658585.1 Candidatus Poseidoniales archaeon
CCCAGTACCGCAGCGATTCCACAACCGGCACCCGCATCTTCACCTCCACAACCTGTTCCTCAACCTGTTCCTCAACCTGTTCCTCAACCAGTTGGTGCTCCATCAACAATGACCATTACAGTGCCACTTGGGGTTGTTTCCGGTCAGGTTTTGACAGTTACAATGCCAAATGGGCAAGTAGTTAATGTAGCAGTTCCTCCCGGCTGCTCATCAGGTTCTCAATTCACAATAACGGTGAAACAATGAAAGAAAAATTGCGCAAATCTGGTTCGTTGGCCATTATAGGCTTGTTACTATTCTCAGGTTGTCTAGGGTTAGGTTCAGAAGAAGCAATTGGGGATAATCTCAATCCTCAGGCAGTTTTGACAGTAGTTTCTGGAGAAACGGTTGTTGGTCTTGGTTCTTCCATTCAATTTGACGCGTCAGAATCATATGATGAAGATGAAGGTGATAGTATTAGCTCTTACAGTTGGGACTTTGGCGACGGTTCAACGGGTACCAATGCAATGGAGATCCACAAGTACGTGTTCCCTGGAGAATACATTGTCTCTTTGTCAGTTACTGACAACAAGGGTGCAGTTGGTAACAACGATCGCCGATTGACGTACATTACAGTCTTACATCCTGAGATTTCTGCATCTTCAGATTCACCACCTCATGCCATAATATCGGTTAAGTCATCTGTGGTTGTCCCTGGGACTGATATTGAATTCAATGGTGCAGGCTCATGGTCATATCTGGACGGTTCCGCCTCCACCGATGAGATATCATCGTGGAATTGGGACTTTGGCGATGGCCAAACGGCCACAGGAAACCTTGTTACACACACGTTTGGAACGGCTGGTGGTCTGACAGGATACACTGCAGTTGGTAACTATTTAGTTACTCTGACAGTTACGAATAACAACGGTTTGACTGATGTAGTCTACCAAACAATTAGGGTCATACCCAGGGAAATCTCTACAGAAGGCTCAGCGAATCCAGATGTCCTGACATCAGTTTCAATAGGTGATCCAGTTAGCCTGGACCCGGCAGAGGCCTATGATACGGCCAGTGGTGCAGTTTTAACAAATAGTTATGAGACATTGGTATTTTACGACCGTGAACGAACTGATAAACTGATTCCAATTCTTGCCGAAGAGCTTCCAACGGTTCAGAATGGTGGTATTTCCAATGAAGGCATGACTTATACATTCAAGATAAGGCAGGGAGTAACCTTCCATGATGGCTCAACGATGGATGCAGACGATGTCGTGTTCTCGATAAATCGTTTGATAACCATGGACCTAGCCGCAGGTCCGGCCTGGATGTACACGGAGCTTCTGGACAAGACGGATGCAGATGGTGATGGTATCGCGGATAGTATAGTCAAGATTGACCAATATACCGTCCAATTCAATCTGAACCAATCAGCACCCCGTTTCTTGGCTATAATGGCGTACAATGGAGCTTCGATATTGTCTCAGGACTGGGTTTCCAAGAAAGGCTGTTCTGTTCCAATCTATGGACAGGAGTGCTTCGGCATACAGGAGGAGGTTATGGGCACTGGACCTTATATGATGAATGAGGATTATGGTGGGAAATGGGTTCGTGAGCAATATGTCCTAATGCAGTATTATCCTGATTACTGGAGAGGATGGAGCGCCTCTGAACGACAGGCCTATGGTTTCCCGGAGGGATATATCAAGACAGTTCTGATCAAAAAGAATAACGACCAGCAGTCCCGGACCCTTGAACTCAGGTCAGGTAAGGCAGACTTCGCCTATATCGAACCAAATTCCAGGAAAGATGTATTGGGCTATGAAGGCATAGAGTATGTTGGTCAGCTGAAATCACTAAGCATGGGTTTCATAGGCTTTAACCACAATATAGCGAGTTATGAGAATACAGCCCCATCCAGTGATTTCTTTGCTGATGTCAATATCCGGAAGGCCTTCTGTTATTCCTTCAATTACGATTCATACATAGAGGATATACTGGATGGTTTTGGGACCAGACCTACAGGTCCTATACCAGATGGCCTTTTAGGCTTCAATCCCAATGGCCCGCAGTATAGTTTTAACCCGAGTATGGCCGAGCAGTATTTCAAGGATGCTGGGGTCTGGGATACAGGTTTCCAGCTAACTGCATTTTACAATTCAGGCAACGATGTTAGGATGGATTCCTTGTTGATGCTGGAGAACAATGTTGAGTCTATGAATACTAACTTTGAGATTGAGGTCCAGGGTCTTGAATGGCCAGATTATCTTGACAAATTGAGAGCAAATGAATTGCCTCTTTTCTTCCTTGGCTGGGCTCCAGATTATGCAGATCCTCACAATTATGCGCATCCGTTCCTGCACAGTTCTGGTCACTTCCCCCGCTATCTGGGATTTGAATATGAGGACATAGACGATCTGATAATGGATGCCGCGTCTGAATCAGACACATCAATTCGGGAGAATATGTATGAGGAACTTGCAGACCTGGAACACGAGAAAGCATTGTACATTTGGAGTAGCCAGAGTATAGGATATCATTTTGAGAGAGACTGGGTCAATGGCTGGTACCACAACATGATGCACAGCCTTCTGTATTACACTCTTAGCAAAGACTGATTTGGTATCCACACTCAATTATAGATATTGCCAAAAACCGGCAATGCTTGTGCCTTTTCTGGCACGACCTAGTGAAGGGATATACAGGATAAGTAGGGGAAATATGGAAGGGGAGCCCCATAGGGGCTCCTAACGTATTTAACAGCCAATCTTTAGGCAGCCGTGAAGCTCTGGCTATATGTAGTTCGTAGATTAGCACTGACTGTACCGGTCTTGTTAGGTGTCACGCTGATTACATTTGCTCTGTCGTTAGGAATGGGAGATCCTGCAGCTCCTTACATGACGGAGAAAACCACTCTTGAGCAACGGGACCTGATAATCGAACAACATAATCTGGATGCTCCGCTTCCAGAGCGATATGTCACTTATCTCAGCAATATTCTACACTGGGAATGGGGTTTTTCCAAGACAATCAATATGGATGTTTCAGAAGCTGTGAAACTCAAATTTGCAGCTACCTTGGAATTATCGATATTAGCGTTTATAATTGCGGTGGCTACTGCCATTCCTTTGGGTATTTTTGCCTCGGTCAGGCACAATAGATGGCAGGATCATGGGATTCGTTTGTTTGCATTAATAGGTTCTGCAGTGCCTATTTTCTGGTTCGCCTTGATCTTGAAGTATTGGTTCGCCTTCAAGTATGGCGATATAACCAACCTTCCTCTGGGATACAGGTTTGATGCCATTTTGTGGGAACTCGATGACCCCATAGAAAGACCTACAGGCCTTCTACTGGTCGACTCGATACTTGCGGGTTCCTGGGTTCATTTCAAAGATGCTTTTATGCACATAATACTGCCCGCGACCACTCTTGGTTATGCATCGATGGCCACCACTATTCGCCTGATGCGTGGAAACATGCTTGATGTTCTGGGACAGGATTATGTAAGGACGGCAATGGCAAAGGGTTTGTCATCAACAAAAGTGGTTATAGGTCATGCTTCCAAGAATGCGATGATACCTACAGTCACATTATTGGGAATGGGCTTTGCAGGTCTTCTCAGTGGTTCCGTGTTGACAGAGACCATATTCCAGTGGCCAGGTCTAGGGCTGTGGACCATCCAGGCCATGCGAAATCTGGATGTTTCTGCAATTCTGGGTCTGGTTATATTCTCAGCTATTCTGACCATACTTGCTAATTTATTGGTAGATATTGCCTATGCCTACCTTGATCCCCGTGTAGACTTAGGAAGTCAAATCAGTATCACTGAAATTGTGATTGTTCTTTTGTCATTCGTTCTGTTGGGTGCCGCCTACTTTGACTTAAGTTTGGGTCTAGTGATGTTGTCCGTAATCGTGTTTTTGACCGCGGCAGGCATTGCTTTCGCGGCTGCATATTTCCTTTCGACAGTTAGGGAAATTTCAGATTTGTGGGCACCTGCCTTGTTGTTTGGTACAGCAATAGTCGTAATGAGCATTTTCAAGAGCCCTGAAAGTAGTTCGGAATTAGCAAATTATTTTCGGTTCATTCCCGACTTTTCACAGCTGGTAATGATCATGCTAGCTATTTGGATTTTATCTATAGCTATGAACTGGTCAGAGTTTGTATCCAGCCTTGGACCAAGGAGGGAAGAATGGAAGCGCATGTCCTACCAGTTCTTCCGTAATCCCCTGGCAGTTTTTGGTTTGGTGATGGTAACTCTACTTCTTTTGATGGCTTTGTTTGCTCCTGTTCTGGCACCACCCACAGAAGCACAACTTGAGAGAGACCCTATGCGAATGGAAGAAAATTTCGAGTTCAATCACAATCTCCAGCCACCTTGTATCGAATGGTGGTCCTTACATCCTCTTGAGGGTTGTACAGGAGAACGTGGTGAGGAAAATGGATTTATCCTTGGAAGTACAAACAAAGGATATGACATCTATTATGGAATAATCTGGGGAAGTCGGACATCCCTTGATGTAGCTGTAAAGGTTGTTTTCACAGGTACATTCATTGCAGTGGTTATTGGTGTCATCTCGGGATATTATGGTGGCCGCGTTGACGAGGTAGTGATGCGTATCACTGACGTCTTTTTGGCAATACCCGGACTGGTTCTGGCCTTGGCGATAATTGCAGTTACCAATGATTCTTCAATTGAGAATTTGATGTATGCTTTGATTATAGTGTCGTGGCCTGGTTTTACCCGGATTATTAGGGCCGAGGCCTTGAGAATCAGAAAATTACCCTATGTTGAGGCTGCACGGGCGGCCGGAGCCTCGGATTTCAGGTTGATTTTTGTGCACGTTCTTCCAAATTGCATTACCTCGATTATTGTCATTGCGACAATGGACATGGGAGGCATTGTCCTTTCGTTGGCAGGTCTGGGTTTCCTTGGTTTTGGTGGCGGTCCAGATCTGGCTGAATGGGGGAAATTGGTGTCATTTGGTCAAGGACATTTACTTGCTGGCGAAACTTGGGCATTCTTCTACCCCGGACTTGTTATTGCTCTCTGGGCTCTTGGCTTCTACCTACTGGGTGACGGTTTACGTGATATCCTCGATCCGAGGCAGAGGGACTGATGTTGGAAATCAAGAACCTCAAAACCCGTTTCAATATCTATGATGGTGTTGTGAAAGCCCTTGAAGGCGTCAATCTTGAGGTGAAAGAGGGTGAGATCTTTGGTATTGTTGGAGAGACGGGATGTGGTAAGTCTGTCACTGGTTATTCGTTGATGCAACTTCTTCCCAGAACTGCTGAAGTTGTTGCTGGAGAAATCATTCTTGATGGCGAGGAAATTACAGGAGCTAGTGATAGCCGTATGCGCCAGATAAGAGGCGGTAAGATAGGAATGATTTTCCAGGATCCACTTTCGGCGTTGAATCCTGTTATGAAAGTCAAGGACCAGATATCAGAAGTCATCCGTCAACACCAGAAAGAAGAACTTGAGAATAGAACAGAAAAGATTGATTCAGGAAACGAAAGAAATCCATACATCCTATGGTCTTTGATTTTTGTATCCTTAGTATCATTATTTTATTTCCTGAAATTAGAGGATTCCTTCACAGATACATTTGCTAAGCTACTCTTCGTGGGTTCACTTGTGGGCTATGTTTTCCTGCCTGAAATGAAGTCCGAATCGTATAGTGCACGGACTGCGGTTGCAGAGATGGACATGGTAGTTGAGTCCCTAAGACAGGTTAGACTCCCCAATCCTTCACAGGTGGCCAATTCCTATCCACATGAACTCAGTGGAGGTATGCAACAGAGAGTCATGATTGCCATGGCTCTTGCCGGTCGTCCTCGTCTGCTTATTGCTGATGAACCGACCACAGCATTGGACGTCACAATCCAAAGCCAGATTCTGGATCTTCTCAAGAAATTGCAGAAGGAGACTGGTATGACCATATTGATGATTACTCATGATCTCGGAGTTGTGGCCGAGATGTGTGATCGAGTCGCGGTCATGTACGCTGGGACGGTAGTTGAGACGGGGAATGTATCCGAGATATTCTCTAATCCTAAACATCCTTACACTCAGGGCCTCCTATCAGCATTGCCTGGGGAAAGCAAGGAATTATCATCAATAGGTGGCAGTGTTCCAGATCTCCTTGATCCTCCCAGTGGTTGCAGATTCAACCCTAGATGTCCTATTGCAAAGGCACATTGTTCTGTGGATGTACCCTTGTTGAAAGGAGAGGATTACAAGGTTGCCTGCCATGAGGTGAAATTATGAATTACACCTTGGAAGCTTTTTTCTGGATTATTATAGCCTCTATTTTTCTAGTTTCATTGACTGTCCTTTTAGTCATGCCTAAGTTGCATTCTAAAAAATCTAAAGATTCAGGGGTTATTCATCACCTCAAAGGAAGTAACACTAGTGACAGAAGAGATAGAGGAAAAAATCTAAACCAAGAGAGTTTTTTCATGATTAAGACTGAGTCCTTGGCCACACATTTTCCTATTCGGGATTTCTTTGGTAGTGAACTAGGTCTGGTGAAGGCGGTTGACGGCGTTGATATCACCATAACAAAGGGCAGTACCTTTGGGATTGTTGGCGAGAGTGGCTGTGGAAAGACAACTCTGGCCAGGACCATTCTTGGTCTTGAGAAAAGCACATCTGGAAGTACAATTCTTGGTTCAGAAATGTCGGAGGATACAGAGGAGACTAATATTGAGGAACTAGATAGAGCCGGATTGAGAGAACTACGCCGCAAGATAGGGGTAGTCTTCCAGGATCCGATGGGCGCTCTGAATCCCCGTATTCTGGTCAAGGATCTGATTTGTGAACCTATGGTCATTCATAATCAAAAAGAAGGCATGCGTGAAAGAGCAAAGGAATTGTTGGAAATGGTTGGGCTTAATCCAGACCATCTTTACAGATATCCGCATCAGTTTTCTGGAGGTCAGAGACAGCGTATAGTCATTGCACGTGCTCTCGCCCTAGAACCAAAGATGCTTATTCTGGACGAGCCGACCTCGGCCTTGGATGTTTCAGTACAATCCCAGATCCTTAATCTTCTGAAGGATCTACAAGAGAAGCTGGGATTGACCTATGTATTCATCTCACATGACCTTTCGGTTATACGCCATATGTGTGATCGCGTAGCCGTTATGTATCTGGGCAAGATAGTAGAGGAGTCTGAGGCCGAGACACTGTTTAGCAATCCACTTCATCCTTACACCCAGGCTTTGGTATCGGCTATACCTTCGCTGGACCCGAAAATGAGACGGGAGAGGATTGTTCTGGAGGGAGACGTCCCGTCACCAGCCGATCCTCCAAGTGGGTGTCACTTTCATCCTCGCTGCCCAATTGCTGAGGCCAATTGTTCCCAGGTCTATCCTGACCTTCGTGAAATAAAGAAAGGATGTCATACTGCCTGTCACTTGGTCAAGTAGGGGTAATTTTGGATAAAGAGGCGAAGTTTTTCGAAGACAATCGGAAGTCTTGGGATTCCATAGCCCATATGCATGCTCAAGGAAGTGGGACTGGGTTCTCCGGATTGAGCAATTTCTGGATGGTGAATGCCAACTTGAGCCATGGGAACCACCAGAATTGAATAAACAAATGATAAATCTGGGCTTCTCAGTGTCCGGAAAA
>DQOP01000135.1 GCA_015658585.1 Candidatus Poseidoniales archaeon
CAGCTTTGTCTTTTTGTTCATCATCAAAGTAGAATATGGCTGAACGATATTGAGTTCCTATGTCTGATCCCTGTCGGTTAAGAGTCGTAGGGTCATGTTTTCCCCAGAAGACCTCTAAAAGTTGTTCGTAAGAAACCGTATCAGGGTCATAATCAACCAGCACTACTTCTGCATGATCAGTAGTGTTAGTACAAACCTGTTCGTACGTCGGATTATCTACTTTCCCACCACTGTATCCAGATATAGCTTCATTCACGCCATCAATTTTGGCAAAGTTGTATTCAACACCCCAGAAGCATCCAGCACCAAACATCGCCTTGGCCATTATTTTGAATTAGAATCAATCCAGTTTCTGAAAAGATCCATTCCCTCCTGTAAATCATCTTTCCCAATTCCGGAGAATGCCATTCGGATATAGAAATCAGTTTCTCCTTGCAAAGGCCTACCAAAGTGGTGTCTACAGCAGAAGCTTACTCCTGTTTCATTCAGGGTTGACTTCCTGAATTCCTCAACATCATTGAATCCCATTCTCTGCATTAGTCCAGTTATTTTTGGAAATACGTAGAATCCAGCTTCGGGCATGTGAGCCTCAACACCATTAATCCCATTCAATATCTTTACTAGAATATCGCGCCTGCCTCGTAATTCATCAATAATTGCTTGTGTCTCTTCTTTGGGCGCGTTCAGGCCAGCTACACCAGCATGTTGAATGAAATGCGTGGTGCATGATTCCATATTGACGTTAAGTCTAGTGATTTGTTCTATCACCTCTTCTGGACCGATTGCTCCACCAAGTCTCCAGCCAGTCATTGCAAATTTCTTCGAGAATGTGTACATGGTCAATGTTCTATCATACATTCCTGGTAGACTTGCTATGGATCGTGGAGTACCTTCGTAAAGAGTATCAAAATATGCGTCGTCGGATATCAGAAACATATCATTTTCAACAACTAGATTGGCTAGACGTTGCATTTCCTCATTAGGGGAGGAGGCCCCTGTCGGATTGTTGTAATTGTTGTAGAAGATATGCTTTGCACCTTTTCTGATTCCCTCCTCTATAGCGTCGAAATCAAGTCTTAATCCATCTGGGCTATCAACGTATCCATAAGGATGAGCGATTCCACCGTAAAATTCAATTTGGGATTCATAGATGGGATAGCCCGGATTTGGATACAATACGACATCTCCTTTCTCCATCATTGATGCAATGTATTTTCCGATACTTGGTTTCCCACCGGGTTGTATCGAGACGTTATCAATCCCATAGTCCAATCCCCTTGCAACTCCAACATCCTTTCCTAAGGCTTCCCTTAGTTCGGGTATTCCAGGGGAGGGACAGTAACCTGTTTTTCCGGCTTTGATGGCCTCTTTGACGGCAGAGACTATGGTGGCCGGCGTTGGAAGATTAATATCACCTAAGTGAAATGGGAAGATTTTCTTGCCAGTTGCAGCCAGAGTTGCCGCTTCGGCTGAAACCGCAAAGGCCGTTTCACTTCCCAATAAATCCATCCTTTTGGCCACATCCATTGTCTTTTTGCATGCGGATGCCAGCTATTATTGTTTTTTGCGTAATCTTTATACTTGAGCATTAATCCACAGGGTAATGGCTAGTGAGTGGAGAAACCAGTTGGACGCTTGGCTTCAGGAGCATATGTTGGCAGTTAGCACGGTCGGTACGATACTAAGTTCATTTATGGTATTCATTGGAATAATGGGCCGATGGTATGAGGATTCCTCATTGTCACCAACCACTATCCTGGATTTTATGGGAGCATACGACATCTGGATCCTGATCTTTGGATTGATACTCCTTGCCTTCTCAGCTTATTATCTTTGGCTAACTAGGCATTACATGGATCGTTTTGAGGAGATAGTAACAACCAATTCCAAGAAAGAATTCCAGAAAAACTGGACCGAAGTTGAGCAGATCGCCAGATATCAATTACCTAAAGCGTATCGCAAGCGGGTCTCTGAGATTCGGGAGAAGTTCGGACTCAAATGATTAAGAAATTTTATATAGTGTCTTTTTTCTTTGAAAGCAGGGGTTGACAACCTCAGGTTCATAACCGATGAAATCCAAGAGTAGTAAAGACGAGGAAAAGATAGAAACTGTGAAGGAAGAAGAGCCTACAGTTTTGACTCCCGAAGAGGAAATACAGAAATTGAAATCGGAAGTTGAAGACTATAATGAGAAATTTTTGAGGATCGTGGCAGATTTTGATAACTTCCGGAAGCGCATTGATCGAGATAGGGAACAACAAAGTCTCAGACTGAGGGGAGAGATACTTTCCAATTTCCTTGAGATTGTGGATACTGTCGAAAAGGCGGTTGAGGCTGATCATCCAGACCTGGAAAGTTCCTTGGAGGGAATCAAAGGGATAAACCGATTGATGTCCGCATTGATGGATTCATTCAACATAAAACGTTTTGATCCCCAAGGTGAACAATTTGATTTTAGACTGCATGAGGCCTTAACAACAGTTGAGAAAGAAGGTGTAGAGCCCAATACTATAGTCGAGGTTATTCAGTCAGGCTATACTTTAGAGGGTGAATTACTACGGCCAGCTAAGGTTGTAGTATCAAAAGGTTTTGAAGAAGAAGGTGAAAAAATAGTAGTAGAAGGTGAATAAAATGGCAAAAGAAATTATAATAGGAATAGATTTGGGTACAACCAATTCTGAGGCAGCATATCTTGAGGGAGGTAGACCTGTGATTATACCTTCCGCAGAAGGTTCAACATTCGGTGGTAAGATGTTTCCATCCGTTGTTGCATTTACGAAGGATGGCGAGAGAATTGTTGGAGATCCTGCCAAGAGGCAGGCGGTATTGAATCCAGATAATACAATAATGAATATCAAGAGGAAAATGGGAACCACGCACAAGGTTACCATCAAGAAGAAAAAATATTCTCCTGAAGAAATATCTGCAATGATACTGCAGAAGATAAAGACAGATGCAGAGGCACATCTGGGGGTTGACATCGAAAAGGCAGTGATCACAGTTCCAGCTTATTTCAATGATAATCAGAGGCAGGCGACCATAGATGCTGGAAAAATAGCCGGTTTGAAGGTCGAGAGAATCATAAACGAGCCCACTGCAGCAGCATTGGCCTATGGCCTTGACAAGAAGGGGGAGTACACGGTTGCAGTCTTGGATCTGGGCGGTGGGACTTTCGATGTCACAATTATGGAAATGGACAACGGGGTATTCGATGTTGTATCCACTTCAGGTGACAACAAGCTTGGTGGAACGGATATGGATGATGCAATGATTGACTACCTGGCCGACATTTTCAAATCAGACAATGGAATAGACTTACGTGATGACTCTGCATCTAAACAGCGTCTTCGTGATGCAGCGGAAAAAGCAAAGATTGAATTGAGTAATACTCTGAAAGCCACAATCAACTTACCATATATCACGTTAGATTCTAGTGGTCCAAAGC
>DQOP01000033.1 GCA_015658585.1 Candidatus Poseidoniales archaeon
ATTTCTTCATCAGGAAGCTCTAGAGGAGAGTGATGACCCCAGTAAGCAGCAATTATTATTAACCATGAGGAAGGCCGATTTCAGCCTTGACAATAGTGGAACAATTGAACAGTTAGAGAATCAGATCGACAAGATATTTGAAGGATTATAGATTCCAATCATGGGTTGTAGTCAGTATGAACATGAAGACTATTGGTAGTAAGTGGAAGGCCATTCCAAATGCAACATTAACGACCATCCACCTGCCAGCGTAGTTCTCTGGTATTTCCATCACTTTATCAACGACCGTATTGGTTGTATCAACAACCTTTCCAGCAAGATATCCCACAAATCTGACCATTCTTTCATGTGGCATCGCATCTTCACCTCGACCTTTGGAACCTTTTAGCCAATCTCCCATCTGTAACATTCGATCGACCATGGGCCTGTATTTTTCCACATCAACACTGATTATCTTCACTGCAAGATTACGCGTGTCCCACACCCTACGCCAGTCAAAATAGGTATGGAATATAAAAAACAGGATTATTGCAAAGATTTGCCAGTCTGGTGTCTGATTCCAATCCGGAGGCGTCAGGGTTTTCCCAAATACCTCAACCGTCCCACTCTCAGGCTCAAAAATGAAAAATCTCAGTAGGGCTATGGTGGCTGGAACCAAAAGTCCGATTGTGAACTTTGCAGCAATCGAGTATCCTCTGGGTATCTCCTTGAGTCTCTCGAAAAGCCATTTCAGGTGGTGGCCATGAATCTGGATTGCTTTTAGAGCAGGTTCTCCCAGGAAGATAAGCCTCTGGAGGATAGGTATGAAGATCAGGATGTGAAAATACAATTCCCATGGCGTGTTCCACGTGAAGTGTTCGCTTATCATTCTTACTAGTCACTTGGAGGTGGGTGTTAAAAAAAGCAGGACTTATAGCGCTTTGTGTCAAAACGAGCAGGGCGCCGTACACAAGGCCATGAGAAACTTGCCCGGGAGCGTATCGAACGCCTGTTTACTTTGGCCGAGGAAAGTTCCAAGAATGGCAATCCTGCGGAATCCAAGAGGCTGGTCGAGCTTGCCAGGTTGATAGGCAAGCGCTACAATCAGAGATTGAGCAAGTCCCAGCGTATCAAGATCTGCCGAAAATGCAATTCTTTCCTTAATTCGGGGAATTCCAGGAATCGTCTGTCTCCAAAGGGCTGGAAGGTGGTTACCTGCCTGGATTGTGGTTCTATCATTCGACATCGTATTCAGAAACGGGAGGAATAGTTTGGGTGACGATCTGCAGGCCAGGAAAAGATTACTGGACTATCTTGAACGTGGGAATTATCTCAGGACAGCCGGGGTCCGAACTGCCATGGAAGAGGTTGATCGCCGAAATTTTGTCAAAACCTCTGACAAGTATCTGGCTTACGATGATACACCCTTGACAATTGGACAGGGACAGACGATCTCGGCACCTCATATGGTCGCGATGATGCTTGAGGAATTGAAACCCAGGAAAACAGACAATCTTCTGGAAATAGGCAGTGGATGTGGTTACCACGCCGCAGTGGCCTCAAGGATGGTGTCCAGAGTAACAACCATAGAGAGGGTTACCTATCTTTACGAACTGGCTTGTGAGAATCTGGAGGGTTTTGATAACGTCCAGGTCGTCAATGGAGATGGTTCCAGAGGTTTTGTCGAGAATTCCCCTTATCAGAAGATAATGGTCACTTGTGGAGCACCCCGTGTGCCCCCTCCATTGATCGACCAGCTGGAAGTAGGAGGTTTGATGGTGATTCCGGTAGGTGGTCGTGTTGCTCAAGAACTGTTGACCGTAGAGCGTACAGCGAATGGCATATCGGTTTCTCGTCGTCCAGGTGTGGCCTTTGTACCGATGATCGGTGTCAATGCCTTTGAGGATTAGTTAGAATCTAAGGTTTTCTGCTCTAGTTCCTTTCTATAGGATTCCAGGGAATCATTGATACCCTTGTCTGTAATTCCAAGTATTCTGGCAGCCAGTAGAGCCGCGTTTTCCCCCCTTCCGATTCCCACAGCTGCGACAGGCACCCCGGGAGGCATCTGTACAACGGATAGCAAGGAATCCAGATTTCCCGGAGAATTGCTGGAGGCACAGGGTATGCCTATGACTGGTTTGAGGGTGTGGGCTGCAACCACACCAGGTAGCGCTGCTGAAAGACCTGCCAGGGCTATGAAAATCTTCGCATCCGAGTTTCGGATGATTTCGACTACTCGGTCGGGTGTCCTATGGGCTGAAGCAACGAAAGTCTCATAGCCGATTCCAAATTTGTCCAATATCTTTTCAGCTTTGTTTGCCGTTGGCCTATCAGTTGCGGATCCCATCATGATGACAACCTGAGCCATGCTTCGCAAAAAGCCATAGATATAAGGAAAGTGGTTGTTATGTCAGACTTTAAGAAAGGCCGTCAGTGCGCTTCTGCGCCCGGATAGTGTAGTTTGGAATCACCGAAGCTTGCGGAGCTTCAAACCCGGGTTCGAATCCCGGTCCGGGCGCCAGC
>DQOP01000134.1 GCA_015658585.1 Candidatus Poseidoniales archaeon
AATTCTTCTTTTTGTACTGGAGGTGAACCACCGTCACCACCTACAAATTGCTCCACTTCAGTCTTGCTTGAGGTTTTGTTTCCATCAACAAATAACACCTGATAGAATATTGGTTTTTCTTCAGAATATGGAATCACAGACGTGCCTGTAGCGTCCGCATATGCGTAACAGATTCCGGTCTCTTCATCACAAACTTCCTCGCCTTCGATTTTCATTTCATCGGTTATCCATTCACCAGTGTAATTAGTGGATTCGTAATTGTACACCACATATGAGTTTCCAATTCCCTCATCCGCATCGAAGGTTGCTTGAATTTCGGCTCCGTCGTCCAAGTATTTTTCAGTCTTTGTTTTGATCTCAGGAACATCTCTCTCGGGGTTGTCATAGATAGTGGATTGTGGAGTAGCAGACTGTATGGATCTTGGGGTTGGATAAGTATCATCACTAGGGTCATCATTCTTGCCTCCAGATTCCGTATCATCCAAATCAAAGACAGCAGCGATAGGAATCATTCTTCCTGGATTGATTGGAATCTTTATGTCACCCGTTACTCCATCAGCATCAGTCTGTGTAGTTGGTACCTTCCAAACTGCACTGTATGTTGTTGATTCTCCTTTGGTCAAAGTAAATTGTTCGTCTTGTATCGCGTATTCCCTGAAGACCATACTGTTACGCCACTCTGTATCAAGATATGAGGAATAAGCAGTGACACCATGCTCTACCATGAACACGTAGAGTGTGCCATCCAGGTCTGTACTTTCCCCCAGATATTGTTGTTCAAGTGATTCCTCTCCCGCCAGACCATGATACAGAACATCTATCGTTATCTTGAACTGTCCAGCCTCACCTTCACTTTCAGAGCCGATGAATTCACTATATATATCTAAATCAACAATTTTGAAGTCCTCTCCATCATCGCCATCTCTTGGTCCAGCCTCACTTATTGATTCAACGTAGTCCTGATAATTCGAATCTCCACCGCCACCCACATATCTGTAATTTCCATCAAATTGGGCATTAGGTGTTCCAGTTTGCCCATAATGGTCCCTCATCCTGGAGTTCGAATCTTCAGTATGGAAGGGATCATCCCCAGCACCACCATTAGGCTGGTGAAAGAAGATTACATTGTAAGGATTCGCTTCGTCACCCTCCACGTCGTGTACAACTTGGTCCATTGCCGGGTCCGCATATGACATGCAGTAAACACAGCTCAAGCTTGTGAATAATTCGATTAGGGGTCTGTGAGTCCATTCGTTGGGATATTCCCTGTCAGAATCCTCAGCTTCAATTTCGTAGATTTCACTCGCTAAACCGGACGGCGTACAGAACGAAAGTGCGACAGACAACGCCAGGGCTATCTTAATCGTATCCAACATGTATCTTGATTCACTCGGTATATATTAGCTTGTTGTTTGGCGCGGGGAGGGGGATTTGAACCCCCGTGGGATTAACTCCCATTGGATTAGCAATCCAACGCAATGGCCAGACTATGCGACCCCCGCTAATTCGTCTCGACAAACGGCCCGTATAAGGCAATTACGCTCATGCGCTAACATTAAAGTAACGATGCAAATGCTAAATCGTGAATATTAATCTTGTAACCTCTAATCAGGGCAAGGTCGAGGAATTGACAGCTATTCTCAGGCCCTTTGGGCATACAGTATCACAGTTACCAGTTAAGTGTCCTGAAATTCAAGCGATGACCTTGGAAGAGGTTGTAGACTTTGGTCTTACCTGGTTACATGGTCAAAAAACACCAGCTCCCCTGATAATCGATGATGCAGGTGTCTTTGTTGAGAAATTACAAGGATTTCCAGGCGTCTACTCACGTTATGTCCATGATACCATAGGTCCACAGGGGTTGCTAAGACAACTTGAGCACATCGAGGATCGTCAGGCTTCTTTCAAATGCGTTTTGGGTCTTCTTCTTGAAGATGGAACCACACATAAATTCGTTGGAGAGTGCAAGGGCAGGATAATCCACGAGATGCGAGGGGATGGTGGCTTTGGTTATGACCCTATCTTTATTCCAGATGGATTTGATAGAACATTTGCCGAGTTGCCCCCTGAGGAGAAGAATGAGATAAGTCACAGAGGCAGGGCAATGCAAAATTTACTTGCCTTCATATCAGAAAAGGGTCTTTGATGGAACTTTGTAAACACTGTTCGTCTCCGATTTTATCAGATACGGAGGATCAAGTCTATTGTAGTCACGAATGCTGGCGCGCTTATCGCGAACTCCAGTCCAGTAGGTCTGAACCCAAAGAATCGGCTTTGATGGTCTGGGCTTCAATAGTAGGGGTACTGATTGCCCTGTTCGCGCTTCTTATGGCAGTTTTCTTGATTTTGGGGGATTCTGAACTAGGATTACCTATCTTCACTTTTCTGTCTGGCGTAATGGTCTATTTTATTCTCAAGAAAGTTTACAGTAAGGAACAGATAACAGCTCTCTTTTCCATACCCGATAGAAGCGAAGCTGGGCGTCTGATTTTACTGATTTTAGTGTTGGATATCTTTGTGGTTCTACCGATACATGTAGTTGTAACCCTGTTAGTCTTCCCGGACGCAGAACAACAGGAAGTAATCACCATGTTCGAGGAAGCTTCGGAGACCTCAATCGCACTGCTGGCTTTCTCCGTTGCAATACTGACGCCATTTGCAGAGGAATTGTTGTTTCGAGGTTTTATTTTGGGGATGCTGATGAAACGCTATGAAAACACAACCGCGATTGTCATATCTTCCTTGATTTTCGCGATAGCCCATGAACCGATAGCAATGGGCCTGGCTTTCGGAGGAGGGCTGCTATATGGTTGGGTACGAGTGAGGACAGGTAGTGTTATTCCAGGCATGATGGCCCATGCCATTTGGAATGGTTTCATCACAATTGTAGTGGTTTTTGTACTAGCCACGATTCATATATAGAGTAAAATTTGCGCCATTGTGAATCACATCCTAGTGTGTGTGGCTTGGCCGTACGCAAACGGGCCCTTACACCTTGGTCATATGGCTGGCTGCTACCTGCCCCCCGACATCTTTGCACGTTACCACCGTCTCAAGGGAAACAAGGTCCTGATGGTCAGTGGCAGCGATATGCACGGTACGCCAA
>DQOP01000056.1 GCA_015658585.1 Candidatus Poseidoniales archaeon
AGCAGCCCAGTATGGATTGAAAGAGATGGGAATGACTAGAGGTACTAGGATAGCGGCCTTCGTGCCTAACTGTGTCGAGACTGTAATCCTCATGCTGGCAGCTACAGCCACAGGAGCGATCTGGACCTCATGTTCTCCTGATTTTGGTTCACAGGGAGTAGTCGATCGGTTTGGCCAAGTTGAACCATCAGTCATGATAGTTTCGAACGGATACAAATATAATGGCAAGATCTTCTCGCTGGAGCACAAGATCAATGGTGTTCTGGAAGTTATAGATACGATTGAACATATTATTTCTATAGAATTTGTGGACATTGTATGTAAATTAAATCATTCTTCGGTAATAAATTATCAGAATTTAGTCTCCAATAGTGCAACAGTTCCAGAGTTTGTTCAATTGCCTTTTGATCATCCATTATACATCATGTACTCATCTGGAACAACAGGACCACCCAAATCCATAATCCATGGTGCAGGAGGTACACTTATTCAGCATCTGAAAGAGCATCAGTTACAGTGTGATATACAGAAGGGGCGAGATACATTATTCTGGTTCACGACATGTGGCTGGATGATGTGGAATTGGCTTGTTTCGGGTCTGGCCTCAGGTGCCGTAGTACTCTATGACGGAAGCCCAGGACATCCGGACTTAGGAACTCTGTGGAGAATGGCCGAGAGAACTGGAATCACACATTTTGGAACAAGTCCCAAGTTTCTGGCAGCCTGTAGCAAATCAGAATTAGTGCCTAAGAATGTAGCTGATCTATCAAATTTCAGGTCTCTTTTATCAACAGGATCACCACTGGTATCGGAGCAATTCGATTGGGTCTATGAAAATGTCCATTCCGATATTCAGGTGGCATCAATATCAGGAGGTACTGACATTATTGGTTGCTTTCTAGCAGGTTCACCCATTTTACCAGTTCATAGGGGCGAGTTACAATGTGCTCAACTGGGAATGGACGTTCAATCCTGGGATACTGATGGAAAACCGGTCTTTGGGCAGAGTGGTGAATTGGTTTGTACACAACCATTCCCTTCAATGCCTGTTGGTTTTTGGAACGATGAGGATGGTTCAAAGTATCAGGAAGCCTATTTCGATGATTTTGATGGGGTCTGGACCCATGGTGACTACGTAGAGATGACTGCTAATGGTGGTGCGATAATTTATGGTCGAAGTGACACCACTTTGAACCCAGGCGGCGTAAGGATAGGGACAGCTGAGATATATCGAGCTGTCGAGAGTATGGAGCCGATTGTAGATGCAGTCGTTGTTGGTAGGCCAAATGAAGGAGATGTAGATGTTGTCCTGTGTGTTAAATTGACTACGGGCACAGATTTAGATGAAAAATTAGAGTCTGATATCAGGGGCTTGATAAGAAGTGCAACCACCCCTCGTCATGTCCCTAAATATATTTTTGAGGTTGACGACATACCTTATACTATTAGTGGTAAAAAGGTCGAGAAGGCAGTTTTGGCAACTATTACTGGTAGAAAAGTAGGTAACAAGGATGCGCTGGCAAATCCAGAATCTCTAAAACAATACTCGACTTTATCTTTCTGAAAGCCTTTAGAACGGTGTTCTTCTAACAACACTATGAAGGCCTACTTTGTAGCCCTGCTTATCGCAAGTTCAATTCTTCTGAGTCTTGTAGATACGGGAAATTATGAAGTTCAGGATAGTACGAAAATTATTGTTCCAGACTTTGCAGAAGAGCCGCAGATTTGTGGACCTAAGACTTTTTCCAATAGTGTGAGATCTGCTTTCATTCGAGAATCAGATTTAGAAAAATATTCTTCACCCCAACTATATTTGACCAAGGAATGGGTAGTTGTTCTCAAAGATCCATATTGCTTGAATAATCTTGGCATGATAGTAGATAATAGCCGAATTGAATCCTATCATGACTTTGATATCTTGAGTGGGACATGGATTATTGAATTTCAAACAGGTGACCTGGCGCTTCAGTATCTGAACGAATTGCACGTTTCAGGTTATATATGGAAATTTTATCCCATGGTTGAGCAACATCTGGCTTTAAGATATGAACCAGATGACCCCTACTATGAATCTGGAGACCAGTGGTATCTTGATAATTATGGTCAAAATGGGGGAACTTCCGGAATCGATCTCAATACACAGGGGGCCTGGAATGAGTTCACTGGTAATGGTATTGTAATCGGAGTGGTTGATGATGGCATTGACTATGATAATCCAGACCTTTCACCTAATTTTCTAAGTCAGTACAGTTATGACTATTGTGGAAATGACACCAATGTCATGCCTGTTGATTCATATGATGATGGTTTTGATGAAGTTGATTGGCATGGAACAGCAGTTGCAGGAATTGTGGCTGGAAAAGGCGACAACGGCATTGGAATTACAGGCGTAGCATACAGCGCCAGTCTGGTCGGTTTGAGGTTGGTGGCCGGTGATTGTAGTTTTGAGTATGCAGAAGATTACATGCCTAATGATGAAGCAGTTGCCTATACTTTAATGCATGAAATGGATGTAATTGATATTTACACGAATAGTTGGGGACCGGCTGACACAGGGACTATACTTGGTGGAGCTGGACCTTTGGCCATTGCAGCACTTGAAAAAGGGACGTCGGAGGGTAGAGATGGACTTGGAGCTATCTACACTTGGGCCAATGGAAATGGTCTGGATGACAAGGATCAATCCAATAAAGATAGTTTTGCGAACAGCAGATATACGATATCGGTAGGAGCCGTAGATTGGCAAGGTGAACAGACATGGTATTCAGAAACAGGGTCTAATATGCTAGTTTCTGCACCTTCAAACAATTATGGAGGAGATCCAGCTATATTTACAACAGATGTATCTGGAAGCGATGGAGACCAGAATGGTGACTACACTTCCAATATGGGAGGGACCTCTGCAGCTACTCCGATGGTGGCTGGAGTCGTCGCCCTTATGCTTGAGGCCAATCAGAATCTGACTTGGAGGGATGTACAACATATTCTGGTACAGACGTCAAGGAAAGTAGATACGAACCATCCAAGCTGGTTCCAGACAAAGGCAGGTTATTGGTACAACCATGCATACGGATATGGGCTAGTTGACGCGACAGCCGCAGTCAATATGGCCAAATCCTGGCAAACTGTTGATAGTGAATTAGTACTCAATACAGGGGAGATAACGGTTGATGCATCCATTCCTGATTATCCTAATGATGGAATTTCATCCACAGTTATTGTGGACCAGAGCATAAACATAGAGAGTGTCGAAGTGATGGTTGATGTTTGGCATGATTGGCGCGGTGATCTTAGTTTGTTTCTAACTTCACCTAATGGTATAGTCTCTGAGCTCGTCAGTGAGCATGATGACAGCGGCGATCATTACGAGGACTGGGTATTCAGTTCAGTGGTGCATTGGGATGAGAATTCCTTTGGTGAATGGACTTTGACGGTTAATGACATGGATTCGTCTTATATTGGTGAATTCCGTTCTTGGAATCTGACTTTCTATGGGACTGCTGAAGCTGATAACGATGAGGATGGACTACCAAACTATGCTGAATCAGTTATAGGTACTGGCCTTGAGAATCCAGATCATGATGCAGACGGTCTTCTAGACGGTGAAGAGTTTTACGGCTGGCTTGATTATGTTGGTTCTGAGCATAGGACAAATCCACTGGTACAGGATACGGAT
>DQOP01000067.1 GCA_015658585.1 Candidatus Poseidoniales archaeon
TCAACATTGCCCCGGTTATTCCGGGTGTCCAGTTTCATAGTTATGCGTATAGCTAAATGCTCCTCTGATATTCGGGTACTGATAGTAGCAGATCTCCCAGTCGTCAGTTGACCATACATTATCGCAGCCGAGATTCCAATACCTTGCTGCCCCCTGGATTGTTTACCACTTCCAAAGCGTGAACCATACAACAATCTTCCAAAAACATTCGGGACATTCTGCTCTATAATTCCAGGGCCATTATCCTCTATTGCAATGCTTAATTCATCCCTTGCCAGAATTCCAAGTTCAATCTTCAGTTCGGGAAGAATGCCCGCTTGTTCACAAGCATCCAGACTGTTGTCAACACCTTCCTTGACTGCTGTTATCAGAGAATGAGTTGGATTGTCAAAACCCAATATATGGCGATTCTGTTCAAAGAACTCAGAGACCGGAATATCACGCAGTTCCTTAGCCAACTGGTGAGCTTTCGTTTCCTTGGCCGTTACCTTCTTCTTGGCTTCTTTCTTTTCCGATTTGGGGTGCCCTACCTGAGGCTCTTCAGGTTCAATTGTTTCAGTTCCAAATTCAAAGGTCGTTTGACCCATTCAGTGGCTATAAGTGCCAATAATTAAGCAGTACTCCCGAATCTAGAGAAAGTTAATCTTACAGAATCTCGATTTTGGAATCTGGTTCTTGATCAGACTTCCATTCCAGTGACCACATCCTAGAAATCTGTCTTTGTGCCTCACCATTACGAAACCCGGGACCACGTCTAATTTACGTTCAGGGTTCAGGTCTTTCCCGCTGCAATAGTTGATGGTCTCATTATCATCCAGTTCAATAATGTTTTTTGTAATGTACCTTCCAAATAATTGTAGAAAATTGGTTGTCGGTTTGGGCGTTTTGTCCAGACGAAAAACGCATAGTCCAATGCTTTCTGGTTTAATTCTTTTTAATTCTTCAGGTCCGATGTAGATTCTATTCTTTGAGCCTATGTACCATCTGTAGTTTTCTAATTTCTCTTGATTGATTCCAAAACGCTCCAGACAATATTCTTGAATTAAACTTATTCTCTCAGAATCAAGAATTCTCAACATTTTTCCAATCTCGCGACAAAGAAGGCATCCGTGTCATTATGATGAGGCCAGATTCTCATACATTTTTCTACTTCTTTGTTATATCTTTTCCCATTCCACTCAGTTATACCGGGACTAGTTTTTAGGCCGTTTATCCCAATATTTTCTACTTTGACTGGATGATTATCAATAATTTCACTGATTACCCTCTCGTTTTCTTCAGGAGAAAAGGTGCAGGTTGAATACACAATCGTACTTCCGGAAGGTGCCATTTCGCAGGCCTTGTTCAATAGACCTTTTTGGAGCTTGGTAAAACGTTTATAATCTTTTTCTTTCCACATTCTGGCAATAGCATTCTTCTTGCGTATCGTGCCTTCTGAACTACATGGCGCATCGACTAGGTACAGGTCGGCTTCCGTATTTGGAAAGGATTTGAAATCTCTAAGTGTAACGGTAGCGTTTGTCACCCCCAAACGATCCAGATTTCCTCTCAATGATTTCAATCGAGCATGTCTTGAATCATTTGCTATTATGTGACCCCGATTCTGCATCATACCAGCTATCTGGGTTGTCTTTGAGCCAGGGGCGGCACAACAGTCCAGAATTGTATTGTTGTCAATTACATCCTTTACAATCAAGGGGGGAATCATAGAGGTCAATTCTTGAATATATATCTGGCCGACAAAGTGTTCTAGACTACTACCCAGATTATTCAGTTGGGATACATATGCGTTATCATTCCATGGAACTTCTGTTATTTCAGAATCATAATTCTTGAGTTGTTCCAGTATATTCTCTTTATCTCCCTTAAGTGTGTTAA
This sequence comes from Candidatus Poseidoniales archaeon, assembly GCA_015658585.1. Classification (GTDB taxonomy): domain Archaea; phylum Thermoplasmatota; class Poseidoniia; order MGIII; family CG-Epi1; genus CG-Epi1. Next base: position 1,879 of record DQOP01000067.1, read on the forward strand.
TTCGAAATGATTGTTCGAGAGGCTTGTGAATAGCTTCTGCGAATTCCGTTGGATTATCTACTAAAACGCTGTAGCGTTCAATGATTCCTTGACGTATCGTCTGAAACGGTTCCATACCTAAGCCCTTATCACGCGGGCTTTTGGATTTTTCACGGTTGCCATTATGTTTCTGGTATCTACTATCAATTTGGCATGCTTTCCCAGCGATTTGTAGTCTATATTGGTATGATCTGTGGTTATTACAATCGCGTCTTGTTCGTTTATAGTATTTTGCGTTAAATCTAGACTCTTTAGTGGACCCACGTTTTTCACATTAGGATCATGATATGTGATTTTAGCTCCCTTATGTTTAAGCAGATCCATTATTCTTAAAGCAGGTGATTCTCGCATGTCATCGATATCTTTTTTGTAGGCTACCCCTACGATTAGGATTTTACTACCTCTGATGCTTTTTTTGTCATCGTTTAATGCCCTTCCAATACGGTGAGCTATATGTTCAGTCATTTTCCGATTAATCTCACCAGCCAATTCGATAAACTTTGCCTCGGTATTGTACTCCTTTGCTTTCCATGAAAGATAGAAAGGGTCAATAGGGATGCAATGCCCTCCCATCCCAGGTCCAGGATAGAAGGGCATAAATCCAAATGGTTTGGTCTTGGCAGCATCAATTACTTCCCAAATATTAATTCCCATCCGACTCAAGATCAGTTTCAACTCATTTACCATGGCTATATTTACAGCTCTGAAAATATTCTCCATCAATTTTGTTGCCTCAGCCGTTTCTAGTGAACTAACCTCGACAGTTTCTGAGACGATGTTCTTGTACAAGTTGCTGGTTAACCGGAGACAGTTATCCGTCAATCCTCCCATTACTTTTGGTATCGCTGAAACGGAAAATTCCTTGTTCCCAGGATCTTCTCTCTCTGGTGAGTAAGCTAGAAAGAAATCTTCTCCAGCCTCCAACTTGGATTTTTCTAGGATAGGTTTGACAATTTCCCTGGTTGTACCTGGATACGTGGTTGATTCAAGCACAATCAACTGTCCTTTCCTCAAGTTTTTACCAATTTCCTTGGATGCGCTTTCGATATAGCTCATGTCAGGTTGTTCATGCTCATCAAGAGGAGTAGGTACGCAAATTATCAGGCAATCCATATCCCTGATTTCTGAAAATTCAGTTGTAGAAGATCCATTATTCTTCTTCACAAATTCTTTCATTGATTTGGCAGGAATATGTTTCATCACTTGTTTTCCAGAATTGATTTCTTTTACTCGTGCTGAATCCTTATCGAAACCAGTTACAGAGAATCCAGTTCCAGCAAATTCTAATCCTAGGGGGATTCCAACATAGCCCATTCCAATAATCCCAATCTTGGCTTTTTTGTCCTTGATTTTCTTCTCAAGTTCATCAATCAGGCCACCCATTTATAGTCAATCTACAAGACAGGGGTATAAATTACGTTATATTTCAGTCATCCATTGAAATTCATCTTTTTCAGTTCCAAACTGGATGGCTGTTAGCGCGTCATAAAGTTCTTTGGTTATCCTGCCCACCATGCCCTCTGAAAAGATGTGTTCTTTACCTTGATAGTTTATGGAGCCTATTGGTGCAATGATCGCTGCCGTTCCTGCACAGAAAACCTCATCTGCTGTCAGAGCTTCATCGACACTGATTCGCCTTTCTTCGATATTCAGGCCCATTTTTTCATGAGCCAAATACAACACTGATTCCCTGGTTACTCCAGGGAGTATGGAACCCGTCAGCTCTGGAGTTATCACCTTGCCGTCAATTATTGCAAAGAAGTTGGCCGCTCCGACTTCCTCTATGTATTTTTCCTCAGCCGCATCAAGATAGATCACCTCGGCATATCCCTGTTTTTTTGCTAATCCACTGGGGAGCATTCCAGGTACGTAATTTCCTATTGCCTTCACGCCACCTGTCCCTTTCAGTGGTGCCCTGTGATAGTCATTGGTAACTATGAGCCTTATTGGCGACAGTCCTCCCTTGAAGTAGGGGCCTACTGGGCTGACATACACTACAAGGGTATATTCCGTCGACGGCGCGACACCTAATCCTGCCCCAGATCCAAAGATTATTGGCCTGACATATAGTGATCCCTGTTTGGTATTGGGGATGTAGTCTGCGTTATCCCTTACCACTTTCTTGGCCGCATCCAGGAACAGATTCGCAGGTATTTTCGGCATAGAAAGTCTGGAACAGCCTCTAGCCGCCCTCTCGGCATTCTTTTCCGGCCTGAAGATTACAATCTTTCCATTATCCCATTTGTAGGCCTTCATCCCTTCGAACAGGCCTTGACCGTAGTTCAGTACTCCGGCTGCAGGAGATATCTGCAGATCATCAAAAGGAACTATGTTTCCAGATTGCCATTCACCTCCCAATTCACATTTGGCCACGTACATCGATCTCGTTTTAGTGAAGCTAAAGGTCAAGTTGTCGAGGTCGATGTCGTTTGATTTCAATTGTTGTTCTCCATGAATTTTTGCAATCTATCTTCTAAAACAAGGATGTCTTTCGAATCTACAAAGGATATGCAAACCCGCAACCCTTCATGCCTATTTGAGCCGGTCGATTTTAGAGTAATTGTTGAGATCCCATATCTCAACAATTCTAGCATCAGGTGTTCCCCGTCATAGTTAGGATAGGACATTGTAAGATAGAAACCGTCGCCTACAGGCTCATCCATGTCCTTGTCATAAACTTGTTCAAAACCGTATTTCAAGAATATTTTCCTGACATGGCTTGCCCTTTCCCCATAAATTCGGGTAATATCTATAAAATTAAAATCACCTTTGGCCGCACTTTGAAGCATTTTTGATAGAGCATACTGTGCAGTGTGGCTGGCTCCCGAGGTCGTTACGTACAAGCCCCCAAGGGTAAATGCGTGGCCAAAACGGCTCCTTCCGCAAAACGTTTTCAGACCCTCGAATTCCTGTTCGTTGAGTTCAGGGGAGATGATTGTGATTGCACATCTTGGTCCAGGGAATGAGAAAGCCTTGGATGCCGAGATCAGTGTAATCCAGTTGGTACCGAATTTGCCAATCGAAGGTATGTATGGTTCTGAGTAGGGTACCGAATAATCTTTTCTGAAATCCATTCCCAAATACGCGAGGTCCTCAATCGCCAGTATTTGATTATCGTCACATATTCTGGCTATTTCTTTCAATTCTTCTTTAGTTAAACAAGACCAGCTAGGGTTGTTTGGTGATGACCATAGGATCCCTCCAATATCTCCTTTGGAAATACGTTTTTCTATCGCCTCTACTAGTTCTGGTCCTCGATTATCATACAGTTCGATTCCATCACTTTCCAATCCGAGAAAACGGGCTTGATATCTGGTTACTGGAAAGGTTGGATCAAGATATAATATAGTATTCTTTCCCGGATGCATATTTCCTGCTAGGGCTTGTGAGATGTATCCACCTTGCAATGATCCACATGTAGGTATTACATGCTCGGGCTTTACATCCAAATCCAGAAATGCCTTAACAAAATCGCTTCCAGCTTTTTTCAATTGCGGGATTCCGTCGAAGGGTGGATAAATACCCTGTAAACCGTCATCGATAGCCTTCTTCTCAGCTTCCTTTGCGATATCAGGAGTAGGAATGTTAGGAATGCCCATTTCCATCCTTACAAATTCAATTCCGCATTCTTTACTTATAAGAGATGCCAGACGGTTTGTCTCACGTATTGACAAATTGCTAGAGTCGTACCCGGTTTCATCGAAAATCTTGGACAGCGTCCCTTGTGGTATCGGTACTGATTTTGTCAAATGTTATACCTCTAAACAAAGTTTAGGAGAGCCCCTGCTAAAAGGTTTGCATAATCTTTATAAGGGATTTATTGCTTTTGATAAGTGACTAATATGATGCCAGTTGAGTTGACAGGTAATTTATTCAAGGAACTGAGAGGGAGAGCCTGTCGAATCCTTGCTGAGGAAGGATGGACTCAGTCTAGGTTGGGCAAGTCTTTGGGCGTCAGTCAAGTTATGGCCGGCAACTATTTGCATACTTTACCCACGCATTTTGCTGAACCAATAGAGAGTGATCTGCAGGAGGCGTCCCAATCATTGGCAGAAATATTGGAAAGCGGTGAAATTTTACGATGGACACTTAAGTTGATAGTTGGCGATCAGGAGTTAAGTCTTCGTTTTCCATTTCAAGATAGTCGTGAGACAACCTTGGTCCAGATCGCAGA
>DQOP01000089.1 GCA_015658585.1 Candidatus Poseidoniales archaeon
CAGCAATCCTCTGAAGAATTGTAGGAAATCCGGGCCGGCCGTATGCATCCTGAGGGGGAAAATAGGTTCCTGTGAAAAATGGTTTCAACTCGGGAGTAAGAAACACCGTCATCGGCCAACCTCCTTGGCCCCGATTCATAGCCTGGGTGGCTGCCATATAGGTCTCATCTATGTCTGGCCTCTCTTCCCTATCGACCTTGATATTCACAAAACTGGAATTCATAAGCTCGGCAGTTTTTTCATTCTCAAACGATTCCTTCTCCATTACGTGGCACCAATGGCAAGCTGAATAACCTATACTAAGTAGAATCGGGACCTGCTTTTTCTTGGCCAGATCCAGTGCCTCTTTCGACCAGGGATACCAGTCCACTGGATTATGTGCATGTTGAAGCAAATAGGGACTCGTAGATTCGACCAATCGATTAGTGTATTCACCCAAATCAGCCATCCCCTATAGAAAAAGGAAGGCGAGTGCAATTATTCCATACGTGATCAACAACATCGCTCCTTCCAGCCAATTTGACTCTCCATCCTGAATTATAAAATTTGCCACCAGAACTGCTAAAAAAGTAACAAGTGTTTCGAATGAACCAAATTGTAGAGTCATAGGTACTCCCAAAGCCCAGCCCATCAGAACCATAATGGGTGTGACAAAAAGAGCAATTTGAATGCTGGAACCTATTGCGATCCCTACAGACAAATCCATTTTGTTCTTACCGGCCACCGTTACCGCAGTAAAATGCTCGGCTGCGTTCCCAAAGAGTGGTACCAAGATAACTCCGATAAACAAGGTCGGAAGGTGGTATTCCTCAGCTGCATGGGATATCGAACCAACCAGGATTTCAGCCATTAAAGCAACAAAGAATGTCGAACCAACCAGAAGTACAATCGAATCTCGGTAAGACATCTCGGCAACTTCGTCATGATGAGCTTCCGCGGCATAAATCTCTGAATGTGTTTTAAACTGAAATAGCAACTGCATGAAATAAATCAGCAACAGCAATAGCGCAGTATAATGGGATAGCTCTACGATAGCGGTGCCTGAAGTACTGCTGCTGTACATTTCAGGTATGACCATACTGACCAATGCCAGAAGCAACAAGGAACCATTCACTTGAGAAGCCTCGGAGGAGAACTTCTGTTTGCTATAGTGGATTCCACCCCAAACAAAGGATATGCCCATTACAAGTAATAGATTTCCAAGGATTGATCCTATCAGAGAGGCCTGAACAATCTGGATCATAGTCTCGGAAAGCTCTGGATTCTGATAGGCCGAATATATGGCAAGGCCGGCGATTATCATCTCAACCGCGTTACCAAAGGAAGCATTCAACAGACCACCTATTGACTCACTGGTACGCAATGCTATCTCCTCCGTTGCCTTGCCCATCAAGTAAGCCAAAGGCATGATTGCAAGCATGGAAACTATGAATGCAGGGCCATGAGAACCTTCAAACTCAAAATAGAAGGCCAGAGGAATGAAGACCAGCATCAAACTCAATTTTGTATTACGAGGGTCAATAACATCCCTGATACTGGAATTTACGGTCTCGCTCAAACCAGACTCCTAAAAAAACAGCTCCCGCAAAATCTCAGAGAAAGCAGAGAAACCATATAAAATTGCCATAAATTCATAATTTTTTCAGACTAACACTTGTTGAGGAATCCGTATCCATATATTTTAGAATTGCTGTTTTTTGCTCTGATGACCAATCCCCTGACTTTAGTTTTGACTTTAATCTATAAGCTGACATCTCTTGTAAATCATCCCATAATTTCATCTCTCTGAGTGTCGATTCCAGTTCATATCTTCTCAAGTCTTTCCTGTCAGGAATTTTAATGCCATCGGATTCTCTGAAACTTGCCTTGTAATCACTGCCAAAAACTGATCTATGGCCTGACTCCTTGGAATAATCAATCAATTTATTTTCCAAAGTGGAGATCATTGCATCCATATCTGCTGACATGCTCTTCTTTTTGTCTTTCAACTCTACTAACTTGTCTACGGTTTCAGCTGCCTGAGCCGCAGTCATATTTGCAGTGTCAAGTGTAGGCATATCGCTCTTGGATGCGAATTGGTGTGAGAATTCAGGACACTGAGGCTTGTATTCACACCAGTCACAGAGGATACTGATCTTGGTTGGAAAATCCCTGCGTTCCGTAGCTGCTTCAACATTCTTAATCAAGGAAACGGTTGAATCCACCATCTTGTCCAATTGGGCTTGTGTACGGCTTGACCTGATTTCTTCATCGAAACGAACATAGTGCCAGACCAGATCGATTTTCTCAACCTCTGGATAACGCTGATGGACTGCAAGCGCATACAACCCTAATTGACGGTCCTGATCGGCCTTGGCCTGAGGAGGAACGCGGTTAGATGTTTTGTAATCATGAACTGCAAGATGGCCATCTCCCAATTTGTCCAGACGATCAATATATCCTTGCATTTTCTTGTCTTCCGGAAGGTCAATCATCATCCGTTCTTCTAAACCAATCGTTATTGCTTGATCAAAAGGATGATAACGTTCATAATACATCTCCAGACAATTGCTTCCAGTCTGTTTGAAATTCTCGGCCGTCAAATCCTTCTTGACGACACGAATATCGTCCTGCCAATTGTCAATCCAGAGCTGGTCATATTTATTCAATAAAGAATCTTTGGAAACGACATTGGAATCACGTGCTAATTTGTACAACCATTCCAAAGCATCATGAACCATACGCCCCATAAAAGATTCAATGCTATTGCCCAAAGCCGGCTTGACTCTGTCCACATAACGTAATTTGTATTGAAATGGGCAGTTTTCATAAGTCCCTAACCGACTGTGAGAGTACAATGGCATTGTCTGATAGGAATATACACTCTCATACTTAAAAACATAGAGACCAAAGAAATATTAAAACATAACCAATAACCAGTTATGTCGTTGACCACACTTGAAGACTATGTAAGACGTGAAATTTTCATAAGTGACAAAGAATTATTCGATTTCTGCCCAGCTTGTGATGAAACCGGAAATACCATTGAAGCGCTTATGAAAGGGTTGTTTCAAGAAGCAAAAAAATTGCAGAAGGAAAGGGATGAAATATTGAAAGTCAACCGTTCCATGGCCAAGAGTGTTGAGGAACTCAAGAAAGCGGTAGAGAGAATCGGCTCTATTACCTGAATCAGTATTCCTTAATCAGACTCTGAATCTCTTTTTCACAGACATCCAGTTTATTCTCGTCTGCTGATCTGATAACGATTGTGGCACCATATTTTCCATCGCGTGAAAATGGATAACTTCCTATATCCAGTCCAGTGAATCTACCCTGAATTTTCGTTAATTTCTCTGCAAAGAAACTCTCACCAACAAAAATATCAAACGAGCGCGAATGTACTACTTCTCCCTTTTCGAGATAGTCATACATTCCTTCCAACATTCCCTGCATTATCGAAGGTATTCCAGCCATGACGAAAACATTCTCGATCTTGTAACCCGGGGCTTTAGTGGCAGGACTATAGATCAACTCACCGCCTTCCGGTATGTAGAGCATCTTGAGGAAGGGCTTGGTCAGTTCCTTGCCCGCCAAATATTCCTTCATCTTGATGAGGGCCTTGTCATCTATCTTGGTCTTGACTCCGAAAGCCTTGGCTATACTATCAGTAGTTATGTCATCGTGTGTAGGTCCAATTCCACCAGTCGTGAAAACATAATCATACCTTTTTCGCAGGGAATTCACGGCCTCAATGATATCCGATTCGTCATCCAGGACGACCCGAACCTCGGAAAGATGGATGCCCAACTTACCCAGCCATTGGGCAAGATACGCTAAATTCTTGTCCTCGGTTCTACCAGAGAGAATCTCATCCCCAATAATAACCAGAGAGGCTCTGATCACAGCTTTTCCAATGCCTTGATACGATCTTCCATCGGAGGGTGGGTCGAGAACATGTTGATGAAGAAATCACCTCCCCTCAGTGGATTTACAATACACAAGGCCGCGTTACTAGGTGAACCACAATCCAGCGGTTTTCTATGATTTTCCCACTCCAACTTCTTAAGGGCACTAATCAGAGCCCAGGATTTGTTTGTCAATTTAGCTGCGGTCGCATCTGCATGGAATTCTCTGCTTCGAGAAACGGCCATCTGAAGCAGAAAGGCGGCAATAGGGGCCGTAAGAATTACTAGCAACATCAAGGCTGGATGAACATTACGGCCACGGCCAAAGAGACTATTCCACCACAAAATTCGAGCGGCGAAAGCGATTGCCCCAGCAATGGTCGCCGCAACACACATCACTAAGGTATCCCTGTTCTTGACATGGGCCATCTCATGAGCCATCACTCCCTCTAATTCATTATCATCCAAAATAGACATCAATCCTGTCGTTGCAGCAACCACAGCATGCTTTGGATTGCGCCCCGTTGCAAAAGCATTCGGTGTTGATGATTCAACTATTGCAATACGTGGCATTGGTAATTCATTAATATTAGCTATATTCTTCACCATACCATACAATCTAGGACTGTCTTGCCTCTCTATTATCCGAGCACCATAGGCTTTGAGAACTAGAGTGTCACTATAGAAATATGAGAAAATATTGATTGCTAGGGCAATAAATAGAAATATGAACATTCCCGAAAAAGGATCACCTCCAAAATAAGCTCCCACGACCAATCCCACTATTACCATCAGGAAGGTCATCATGAAATATAATCCAAAGAGACGTAGTATAGCCATAGTATTCGATTTTGCACCTATTAATTAAAACTTATTTAGTCTACGTAGTGTTCGTAAGTTTGCCTTTCTAGTATACGAATAGCCTCTTGTTCCACTTTAGGATTATATCTGAATACGGGATTATGGCTTTTTCCTTGGGGTCTTCTCTTTAGATCTAACTTACCTTCCGAATATGCCCTTACAGACTCTACCATGAGGGTTGAAGCCACAACCAAGGTCTTGTAGCAAATATCATGATAATCATCTCCTCTTCTAACTGGGATCTCACGCTTACCAACTAAATCACCAGCATCAATCTCTGTTGAACAGATATGGCAACTGCTACCAATCTTGATGTTCTCGTGAACACTCCAGGCCGGTGAGGCTGAACCACGGCATTCGGGTAGAAGACCCGGATGTGAATTCAATACACCTCCTCGGCTTTCGCCATATTCCAGAATTTTTCCCCTGATTATCCGGGTCCCACCAAATACAATCAACTCAGGCTTAGCCTTCTCAATATGTTTCATACAATGTTCATCATTATGTATTGGAACCTCAACAACAGGAATATCGTTTTCGGCAGCCTGGGATTCCATCGTAGAGGCCATCGGATGTGTTCCTATCCTGAATTCGAATTTCTCTCTTTCAATCTCTCCTCCTTCCGAGAATTCATCGATGATCAGAGATGGTTTGAATCTCGCAGCCAGAAGTTGGGAAAGCATCTCGCGACCCCAAGGATGCTCTTTGATGGCTAGAAAAATGAAATTCATTTTTTTGCTACTACCTTGAATTCGATCGCTATGGGAGTCGGTAACGCACCGACTTCAACTGTGGTCCTTGTCGTCTCATAACCTTCTAAATATTGTGCATATATCGAATTGAATTTCTTGAAATCCTTCTCCATATTTGTCAAGAAGACCATGATATCGATAACATTTGACATATTCAATCCTGCCGCTTCCAGGATTGCTATCACGTTACTGAAAGTCGCGTGTGTCTGAGCTTCAATCCCATCCGGGATCTCATCAGTTTCAGGATGCCGTGGGCCTACTCCTGAAAGAAATACCAGATCACCAGCTTCCTTGGCATGAACATAAGCTCCAACTGGTTTAGCAGCTTTATCTGTTCTAATCACCATCTTCTTCCTCTAAAGGTCCCATCTCAGGTTGTTCATAGAAGTCCAGAACCTCACGGTCGCCTTTGTAAAATTCGGGATCATCCTCATCATATTCCAGGTCTCCGGCTGTATCCTCAGCAGGAGTCATGGTTACAACAGCCGAACCAGTACCCCATACAGGTTCGTAGGCTAGAATATTTCCTTCATACAGATTGGTTTGACCCATCATAGAGGCCATAATCCAGAATGGTTTGAAACTGACAACCTTGGGTACACGTGCTTCTTCATGGAATTGACGGGACAATTGGGAAACGTCCTCTAACCTTCCCTTATCAAGATATTCAAGGAATTTCAGATTCCATTCATGGTCCTTAAGTGAATGGATTTTATCGTCTTCTGATTTTATCTCAAGGGTATGTAACCGGTTTGATAATGCTGAGACAACGACTACTACTGCTTTCTTTCCGCTAGCGTCTATTGCGTCTCTTACCGACTTGCCCAGAACTATCGTTTCGGCCCGGTTGGCATACATATTGCTGGACACTATAATCGCCGGTAACCGATTATCTGGATTTAGCAACTTGAGAGCCAGAATAGAGCCAATGTCTATAGGAAATCCATAGTAAGATACTGTACGAGCGTGGAGGCCGCGCTCCTTGCACTTGTCAACAGCTAGTTGAGCAAATTCCGGATCCAGTCTGAATTTATAGGGTATACTGCCCAAATCATGGAACTCCTCATCCACATAGGTCCATTCTGGCTCAGGAAAAGCCAGTATCTGATGGCCAAGAATGGAAGGCCAGAAGGTACTGTAAATCACCATTATCTCGGCGTCTGTCTCTTCTATCTCTTCACGGGCTTTGTCGTAAGCGTCTCTTACTCTCTGCCAGCCTTCATTC
>DQOP01000133.1 GCA_015658585.1 Candidatus Poseidoniales archaeon
AGGCCACTTCCCTCCACTCTAATTCTAAAGAATAAATTATTAACAGACCCCTCAGAACCGTTCTTCATTGTCAGATTAAGGCTCACTTTATCTTTGCATGTAAAATTTAGGGATTCTAAAACAAGGTGTTCGTGTTCCTCAGAATAATCGATAAAAGCCATAGAATTTTCAATTTTGCTTACAATCAATTCACGTTTTTCTTCACGTATCAGTTCGCTTTTTTGGTATGTCTCCACAAAATCACGCAGATCGGTGTCCAACCCACCAGTCTCCAACCACTCAATTACTAAATATTTCAGGTTGGATTCAAGTGACTCCACATCCTTGTTTCGGCTTGTTATCAATCCTTTGATGTTTATGATCTCTTCAGAAATGCTATGCTTAGCCTCTTTTAAGAAATGGTTTGGACCGGGGCCTTCACTGCCCTTGTTACCTTTTGAATCAGGAGGTGGGTCATATCTATTCAATTTAGTTAAAAGGAAACTAGCTCGCTCCAATAACTCACTTAATGATGAAGTATCAGACAGATCGCTATGCAATGAATAGTACCTGTATAACAAAGGTATCATTTCGTCAGTCTGAGCTCCCTGAAGCCCTAATTGTTCCATGAAAGAAGGAAGGGCATCTAGATAGCCCACATGACGCTGATGGAGTGATGCCAAGCGCATATTGACTCTATTAATGATCTGAAAAGAATCTTTTACTAATTCAAATTTTCCTGATTGGAGTGACCTTGCCTTTTCCATATCATACCTTAGCTGGTCCAGATTACTATCATAAACTGAAACTTTATGGAATAATTGTTCTGCTTTATCCAATTCGCCGTTAACACTTGTCCTTAGGAACCCTTCGTTCTGAAACCAATGGATCTTACTGTCTGATACGACTATTACGTCACCACCATGATTCGAAAAAGAGAACCCCACAACCTTTTCTCTGGCTTGGTAGGACCAAGCCTGCTTCCCCTGATAGTCGATTATGTGGAATACGGTGTTAGAATAAACTCCAACCATATTGCCAGATTCCAGTACATAAGGGTCTTGTAGTTCATCCTTGGAACGATAGGTCCAGATCTCATCACCGTTACGATCCTGACAAACAAGGGTTTTGGAATCCATAAGGAAAACATGTTTGACACCAGCATTTGAAAACGAAACATTTGAGGTAGCAACTCCTTCCTTCTTCCACAATTCGGTTCCAGTATACGAAAATGCAATCATAGTATCCTCTGAATTAACAATCAGATAATCTGAAGAACATGAAATCTCAGACGCAATGTAATTGGAATCCAATTCAACTATTTTGTCGTCGGTTTCAACCAGAAAAAGGCCGGAGATTGTTGAAACCACCAACAAATTATTAGGGGCAAAAACAAATTTCTGTATTTTGTCCTCAAACGTTGAATCCCAAGAAACCTCACCAAAGCGACTGATCACCTTCAAAGAATTAGATTCAGAGAGTGCGATTCTGGTTCCATCATCATTAACACAGAATTGACTGTTAGAATCTACTCCTCTGTAAGTCCATTTAATCTGACCCCAATAATCATAACATAGCAATGCATCTGCCGTCAGAACCAAAATTCCCTCCGCGTTATCAGAAATATGTATTTGTCTACCTCTCTTCAAAGGTACACTATCCAATAGTTCACGATTGGTAAAAATCGTAAGTGAAGACTTCGAGATTATTGCCGCCACATCACCTTTCAAATCACAGGATAAAGCCACTACGTCATCTTTGACTGACTGACGTGCTAGGAGTTTTACGGGTTTCCAAGAATCAATTTTAATCGAAGTACTTTGTAACATATCTTATGACTTGACCTCAGGGTAAAACCTCAAGTGTGTGGCTAAATAAGAATAAATGGGTGGAGCCACCGGAGGGATTTGAACCCTCGGCCTGCTGATTACAAGTCAGCCGCTCAACCGGGCTAAGCTACGGTGGCCTGATACCCTTGCAAGGTTGCTAAACAAAAGGTTTTACTTGCCGAACTGTATATATACAGCCCCCTTCTGCGCTGCAATCCCGATTGTGGGACTGGAAATGTCGTGGCAAAAGGCCTCTATACTGCTTCAAAGCAACGTAGCAATCGCCAAAAACATCGATGGTTGGATAGATATTACAGAAAGCGAGCTATGAAGCTGAAAGAAAAAGCTGACCCCCTACAAGGAGCACCGCAAGCCAAAGGTATAGTTATTGAAAAAGTTGGTGTAGAAGCAAAACAGCCGAATTCAGGAATAAGAAAGTGTGTAAGAGTTCAACTCATAAAAAATGGTAGGCAAGTAACTGCACTTGCGCCTGGCAATCTTGCCATAAGTTTCATCGATGAACACGACGAGGTATTAATAGAAGGAGTCGGAGGTCGAATGGGAAGATCATATGGTGATCTTTCGGGTGTAAGGTATAGAGTTGCTAAGGTTAATAATGTATCTCTCAGAGAGATGGTTCGTGGTCGAAAAGAGAAACCGATAAGGTAAATATGGAAGAGGTTGAAGAAAATCCAGTTGAGGAAATGGTTGAAGTTTCCGAACCCGAAATGCCAGTTATACCTCTCTTTGGCAAATGGGACCTGACTGAAGTTAATATCGTTGATACAACATTAGAAAAATACATAAATCTGGACGCCTTCCAAGTACCCCACACAGGAGGTAGACATTCCAAGAAAAAGTTCGGAAAGAGAGGCCTCACTGTAATAGAAAGATTCATCAACAACTTGATGCGCTCAGAAAAATACACTGGGAAAAAGGCACAGGCCTATACCGTTCTAAAGAATTCCTTTGAAATAATCCACACTAAGAAAAAAGAGAATCCTGCTCAGATCCTGGTTCAAGCCTTAGAGAATTCCGCCCCTAGGGCTGCAGTTGTATCACTAAGATATGGTGGGATCAGAGTGTATAGTGGAGTTGATGTCTCGCCAACCAGAAGAGTAGACATAGCGATTCGGAATCTCTGCATTGGTGCTTTGGAATCATCCAAGAAACAACGTTCGATTGTGAAAGCACTCGCTAGAGAACTCATGCTTGCTTCGGAAATTAATCCAGACTCGTATGCCATCAGTAAGAAAGAAGAGACAGAACGCCAAGCTGAAGCGGCACACAATTAAAGTGATCAAAAATGGGTCGTAAAGAAGACAACATAAAGCGTGCAACCGCTTTATTCAAGAACCTTAACAACATACGGAACATAGGTACTGCTGCACACATTGATCATGGAAAGACCACATTATCTGACAATTTGATATTTGGTGCAGGCATGATGTCTGAAGACTTGGCAGGAAAACAGCTCATGCTTGATTTTGATGAACAGGAATCGGCTAGGGGAATAACTATCAATGCTGCTAATGCCTCTATGGTACACGATCACAATGGTGAAGATTATCTGATTAATCTAATTGATACGCCGGGACATGTAGATTTTGGAGGGGACGTAACCAGAGCTATGCGAGCTCTAGATGGAGTAATAATCGTGGTATGTGCAGTTGAGGGTATTATGCCACAAACTGAGACTGTTATCAGACAAGCCCTTAAAGAAAAGGTTAAACCGGTTCTGTTTATCAATAAGGTTGACCGATTAATCGCGGAACTTCAAGTTACACCTGAAGATATGATGCAACGATTTGGAAAGATAATCACTGAGGTTAACAAATTGATTTCAAGAATGGTTCCTGATGAATTCAAAAAGGATTGGATGGTTGATGCACAGACTGGAACGGTAGCCTTCGGTTCGGCATATCATAATTGGGCAACATCAATCCCATACATGGCAAAGAAGAATGTTAATTTTAAACAAATTTATGATTTTATGGAAAAAGAACAAAGAAAGGAATTGGCCCAAGCAGCACCTCTGCATGAAGTCTTGCTGGATATGATTGTTGAAAAACTTCCTTCGGCAATCGTTTCCCAGAAGTATAGAATACCGCATATATGGAGAGGAAAATCAGAAGAAAAGATTGGACAATCCATGATGAATGCTGATGCAAGTGGAGATACAGCATTCATGGTAACTAAAGTTGTTCTTGATCCACATGCTGGTGAAATTGCTGTCGGGAGACTTTTCTCTGGTACTGTGAAAAAGGGAGACCAGCTGTACGTTGCTGGCATGCCGTCTGCCAATCGAGTTCAATCTGTAGGTATGTTTGTCGGTGGAGATAGAATTAACACCGAGAATGTTACGGCTGGAAATATTATTGCAGTTTCAGGATTGAGGGATGCCATTTCGGGGTCTACAATTTCTTCTGATAAAGAAATGACACCATTCGAAAGAATTATACACTATTCAGATCCTGTCGTCACTACAGCGATAGAAGCAAAACACACTAAGGACTTGCCAAAACTAGTCGAAGTGCTCAGGGCTGTAGCAAAGGCTGATCCATCTATTCAGATTGATAGTAATTTGGAAACGGGGGAGCACTTGATGTCAGGAATGGGTGAATTACATTTAGAGATTACGGAATACAGGATAAGGAACGAGCATGGTGTGGAGATCACGACTTCACCACCTATAGTAGTATACCGTGAAACTGTAGTTATGAAATCACCTGGAGAATTTGAAGGTAAATCACCAAACAAGCATAACCGGTTCTACATTACAGTGGAACCCTTAGAAGAGGATATCAGAGCTGCAATAGTTGATGGGACCATTCCATCAGGTGATATCAAAAAATCCAAAGAAGTAGCCAGACAACTAATTGATATGGGATGGACTAAAGTACACGGAAGAGGTGTGCTTTCGATTGAAAATAGTTGCGTGTTCGTAGATGCAACAAAAGGTATTCAAAACTTGTTTGAAACGCGTGAATTATTAATTGATGCTTTCAAAGAAGTAGTTAAAAGAGGACCAAGAGCCCATGAGAAAATGATGGGGGTTAAAATTATACTAGAGGATGCAAAACTTCACGAAGATGCAATTCATCGAGGTCCGGCACAGACTATCCCTGCCGTAAGGAATGGAATTAATGGTGCCTTGGTTTCAGCAGGAGTTGCACTACTAGAACCAAAACAAAATGTTTACATCAATGTTCCACAAGAACTGATGGGTTCGGTAACGAGTGAAATGTCGCAAAGGAGAGCTGAGATTGCTGGGATGGAAACTGAAGGCGACATGGTCACAATTACGGCGAAGGCTCCGATCAAGGAAATGTTTGGATTTGCAAGTGAAATAAGATCTGCGACGGGCGGAAGGGCACTGTGGAGTACTGAATTCTCAGGATATGAAGCATTACCACGTGACCTTCTAGACGAGATCACTGAAGAGATTAGACAGAGGAAAGGTCTCAAGGCCGAGATGCCGAGACCTGAAAATTACGCAGGTTAATCGTTCTTGCTTTCGACTGGCCTAAATGGGTGAACCCATGCTGCCAAATTTCTAGGACTTCTAGTTTGTATCCATAATTTTCCATTACCATGATATTTACATATCAATTGATCTCCAAATAGAAAACTACGTATCTTTCTTCCCGAACGCTCTATACTATAATCTAATGAACTCTCCCAAGCTACAGCGTAGCCATTATCTACAATATAAGAACCATTAACTTCAACTTCTTGAACATCACCATATGAACCAAAGAATAGAAGACCAGTTCCACTTACTCTTAAGCCAAGCATGCCTTCCGCAAAGATACCCTTGAAACCTTCCCAAGTTGCACTGGTTTCAATATTTCCAAGGTGACAAAGGTAGGCCCCTCTTTCCATGTAAATAGTTTCATCATTTAATTCTTTGACAACTATGTCTCCTGAGTAACCTGGCGCAATACCAATTTTTCCAGAACCTCCTTCAGCAGTATAAGTATTAAGGAAAAAACTCTCACCGCCCATTCTTCTTTTAAGTCCTGCAAATAATCCACCCTTCATTTCGGTCTTAGGTTTAACTGTAGTATCCATCCAAGCCATTGAACCTGGCTCTACAATCACAGATTCACCCTCATTAAGAGTCATTTCCAAAAGTGAATATGAAGGTGCGCAAACTATGACGTACTTCATTAGCCCTCCCTCGGCGGTAATAAGGGACCTAAGGCTCCACCAAGCCTACTTGGATCATGGGATTGAACCAAAATTCTTCCTTGACCTCTAAATTTCATTACTAAGCCCTCTCCAGACATCATTGAAGATATCCAACCACCTCCGGACTTTCCTATAGTATATTCCAATCCTTCGGTAAATGCTATCAAATGTCCATTGTCTATTGTTATACCATCTCTAACTTCAACTTCACTTATACGGCCAAAACCATTGACTAATAACTCGCCCTCACCTGAAGCCTTAACAAAAACTAGACCTTCCTTACTAAACATACCTTTCGTCAATCCTTGATATTGAGTATCTAATTCAATACTTCCTGAAGATCCCAAGTAACTTCCACCTGAGCATATCCAAGTTTCATTCCCAACTGTTATCTTACGTACTTCACCTTGATGTGTTGGTGCCAGACCCACTTCCCCTGATTGATTATCATTAGTTCGGTATGTCGATAAAAAGAATGATTCGCCTGCAAACATTGATTTGACTCCGGCCTTAAATGCACCCCACATCCCTTCATTCTTCTTTTTACGAGACTCTACTTCAATTTCCATATTGGAAGACGCTCGGTACATAGCTCCAGCTTCTGATACAAATTTTTCCCCCGGCTCTAAAATAACTACGGCAGAGCCAAAAGCTCCTTCGCTATCTATATTTATATTCATATTAACCTCGGAGTAAGCCAAGAGGCTATACCATCAATAGTACGTGTTTGCAAATATATTTTACCAACTCCACTAAATGTCATCACAAGTCCTTCACCAGATAACATTGTTGATTTCCAATTGCCCATACCTGAAATCTTATAATTTAAAGAAGGTTCAAAAGCTACTACATGCCCTGTATCTACTATGAAGTCTCCATTAATTTCCTTCTCAACAATACCGCCAAAAGAATTAAAGAATAAATCCCCATTGCCAGATACTTCAAGTAAAAAAGCCCCCTCTCCTGAAAAAAGTGCTTTAAAACCTCCAAATTTAGCTTTGACATTTACTTCTGGAGTACATGCTAAAAAAGCTCCAGCCATTATGTTTATATTATTATTAGATAATTGATAATGTTGAACCGATCCTGGAACTGAAGGTGCAAAGGTTAACTTTCCCCCATCTGGATGCTCATACTTTCCTAAGAAAAAACTCTCCCCTCCAAACATTTTCCGAAACATTGCTGAAAAGAAGCCCCCCTGTCTCTGAAAACTAGAATTCAAATTAGAAGACATTCGAGACATTGCACCTGGTTCAATCAGAATTGTTTCATTAGGCCCCAAATCGACGTCGACCTCTCCATAGGAAGGATTGCCTTTAATATCAAAACGCATGCTTCGCTATACCGTTCCATCTATTTAAGACTAGGATTAATAGATTGTATCCTCTAATCCCCGAGGGAATCCTTTATTTACCCCCCATCATGCCGACACATCTATCCCATGGAGAGAAATAACAATGGCTGAGAAACAACACTTGAATGTAGTATTCATAGGTCACGTCGACCACGGTAAGTCAACCACAGTTGGTAGAATACTTTTGGAAGGCGGAGCAATCGATCAGCACTTGATCGACAAGTACAAGAAAGAAGCTGATGAGCGTGGAAAATCTGGTTTTGAATTAGCATATGTCATGGACAATCTGAAGGAAGAGAGAGAACGTGGGGTAACTATCGACGTTGCTCATAAAGAGTTCAAAACAGATGCAAGACATTTCACGATTATTGATGCACCTGGACACAGAGATTTCGTAAAGAACATGATTACGGGAACATCTCAAGCTGACGCTGCAGTTCTGGTGGTTGCCGCAGATGATGGTATCGCAGCTCAGACAAAGGAGCACTTGTGGCTCTCAAAGGTTATGGGTATCGAACAAATGATCATCTCCGTCAACAAGATGGATATCACCAAACCTGCATACGATGAAGGCAGATACAATGAAGTCGTTGCTGAAGTAAAGAACATGTTAGGAATGGTTGGATTCAAGGATGACCAAATTAACATCCTACCTGCTTCCGGATGGAAGGCCGATAATATCAAGGAAAAAGGAGAGCTATCCTGGTTTAGTGGAGACACCTTGATGCAGGCTTTGGATAAGCTAACTCCTCCATCTGGGGCTGCTAATGCGAAGATAAGAATTCCTATTCAGGATGTTTACAAGATTTCCGGTATTGGTGCTGTTCCTGTAGGTCGTGTCGAATCAGGAACAATCAAGGCGGGGACCAAACTAATCTTCAAACCATCAGCACACTCTGGTGGAATAGAAGGTGAGGTTAAGTCTGTGGAGATGCATCATACCGAGATACCTCAAGCTGTACCTGGCGATAATATTGGATTCAATTGCCGTGGCATATCCCATACGGATATCCGAAGAGGTGATGTTGGTGGACCTTTGGATGATCCTCCATCCGTTGCTCGAGCTTTCAAAGCCCAAGTTATGATCCTGGACCATCCTAACGTAATAACTGCAGGATACACTCCCGTATTCCACTG
Organism: Candidatus Poseidoniales archaeon; assembly: GCA_015658585.1. Lineage (GTDB taxonomy): Archaea > Thermoplasmatota > Poseidoniia > MGIII > CG-Epi1 > CG-Epi1. The sequence goes on from DQOP01000133.1 coordinate 8,494, forward strand.
TCACACTGCACAGGTGGCTTGTACTTTTGATAAATTACTGGCCAAAATGGACCCTCGAACTGGTGCAGTTACAGAAGAGAACCCAGACTTCCTGAAGAAGGGAGATGCTGCAATGGTTCTTATCAAACCAACCAAACCTTTGGCTATTGAAGAACAGGCGAAATTCAAACAATTAGCAAGATTCGCTATCCGAGACATGGGCGTAACTGTTGCGGCCGGTATGTGTCTGAAGATAGAAGAACACTGGGACTAATTGAAGATAAATGGCTCCTAAAAAGGCATCTAGTAGGGCTTGTATCTCCTTGCATGCCTTGAGCCATAGTAGTGTAGACGACGTCTGTGAACAAATAAAAACCATTTCTGACCGGACTGGTGTCGGGATGACTGGACCAATTCCTCTTCCTACAAAAAAACTGAAAGTTCCGGTAAGGAAATCACCCGATGGGGAAGGTTCCGAAACTTGGGATCGCTGGGAAGCCAGATTGCATAAGAGACTAATCTATATTGACGCAGATGAAAGAGCAATGCGTCAATTGATGAGAATCCAA
>DQOP01000126.1 GCA_015658585.1 Candidatus Poseidoniales archaeon
ATGGACAACGGTCGAGTTTATCACTTTTCCATTACCCTTGAATTGGTAATCTTCCATATTTCCTATTGATTCCCTTCCAGCCTCCGGATTAAAACTTCTCTTGGGGTAGTGGTAGGTATTTGTTATCTTACAATGGGATCCTACCAGGTTGTAGCGTGATTCTATCTCTCTCCAGAATCTTGGTACCGACATTAATCCGCCTCTAGTATGTGTACTACGGCAGTTGCCGCTGTACCGCCATGATTTTCCGCCAGTCCTATTTTGGCACCTTTGATTTGTCTTTTTCCTGCTTCACCTCTAAGTTGCTGAACTATCTCTACCACTTGAGCGATTCCAGTAGCACCTGGGGCATGGCCACGGGCCTTCAATCCACCACTTGTGTTTACAGCAATCTTCCCACCTAATCTGGTCTCACCTTTGAACCCCATAGAAGCAGCCTTGCCTCGTTTAAATATTCCAATTTCTTCCAAGGCTATTATCTCAGTGATTGTAAAGTTGTCATGAACTTCAACCAGATCTAAATCCTTAGTCTTTTTCCCACAACTTTTGAATGCTCTTTTGGCTGCAATACCTATTGCAGGCAGTCGATTCAAATATTTACGGTGGTGCAAACTCAATGTGTCAGATGCCTGCCCTGATCCGATAATCCTAATTGATTCTTTTTTGAATTTTTTGGCTTTATCGGTTGCGCAAAGAACCACAGCCGCAGCTCCATCGCTATTTGGTGCACAGTCCAACATCCGTAAAGGACTGGAAACCATTCCTGAATTAGAGACAGCCTCTCCAGAGACTTGAAATGGGAATTGAGCCATAGGATTCAGTGATGCGTGATAATGATTCTTCTCAGAAACCGCGGAAAGTTCCTCTCGACTGGTTCCATATTCATTCATGTGGCTTTGCGCAATCATTGCATGCAATGAGGCAAAAGTAGCACCAGCCTGGGATTCCCATTGTTCATCAGACCCCATACTTACAGTGTATGAAGATTCCGAATCACTAACATCCGTCATCTTCTCCGCGCCTCCTACAACTGCAATGTCAATGAATCCACCAGCAATGGCCATGTACGCCTGTCTGATTGCTAACCCACCAGAAGCTGATGCAGCTTCGACCCTGGTTGCCGGCACGTTCAGATTGGTCAAACCACAATAGTCAGCTATCAGGGCGCTTACATGTTCTTGTTGTAGAGTGGATCCTGCAGCCATGTTTCCAATATACAACGCGTCAATGTCTTTGCTTGTTATTCCAGCATCACTTATCGCCGCGAGTCCTGTTTCTAGACCTAATTCCCGAAGCGATTTCTCCCACAACTCACCGAATTTAGTTATCCCTATTCCAATTACGCTAACATCCCTCAATTCGAACCCCCCATTCTCAATTTTCCTCTATATTTTGCATATGTGGCATAGTTTACAATCTTCATCCTTGAGATCATGTCTTCTACGGTCTCACTGCGGTCCATTTTTTCTATGTTCTCTGTTACAGTGATGTCAAAACCATCGCTTCCCGCTCCAGACCCGTATGCCACCGCTAAAATCCTATCACCTGGTTTTGCGATGTCCAGAATAGCTGCAAGACCTAAGAAAATAGCACCAGAATAAGTATTTCCGATTCTGGGAGTGAGTAATCCGGTTTCAAATTGTTCTGCAGTGAAACCCAATGCTTTTGCAGCCCTAATTGGAAATTTACCATTAGGTTGATGGGTTACAATATAATCATAGTCTTTTGCTTCTGTACCTGCCATTTCCATGGTCTTCAGACCACAACTCATAACATGTTTGAAGAAGGCTGGTTTACCAGTAAAACGTCCACCATGCCTTGGATATTTCTGACCCTCTCTCCTCCAGAAATCCGGTGTATCTGTTGTATAAGAAGTGGTATGGTTTATATCAGCAATCACTTTCTTGCTACCGATTATGAGTGCCCCTCCACCGGCTGAAGCGCTGTATTCCAAGGCATCACCTGGAGCACCTTGGGAGGTATCAACCCCAATTGCAATTCCATTCTCCACCTGTTTGTCACCGACCATTCCCATACATGTTTGGATTGCCGCTGTACCAGCTTTACATGCAAATTCAAAGTCAGCTGCAGTTAGATGTGGTGTTGCTCTTATTGCTTGAGCAACGATGGTGGATGTAGGTTTCACAGCATATGGGTGCGATTCCGAACCTGTGTAAATAGCTCCAATGTTGTCCCCATTCAATTTTGCTCTTTTCATAGCTTGTCGCGTCGCCTCGACAGAGATGGTTATCACGTCCTCATCAGGGCCTGGCACGGATTTTGAGTAGACATTCAAATTTTTAGCCCAAGCACTACCATCTGCGCCCCATACAGACGCGATCTCTCCAGTTTCGATTTTATGGCAGGGTATATACGCCCCATAGCTTACTATTCCACTCATTTTTTCTCCTATTTAAGATACCTCAGTCTTTCTACAATCGTGCTTTCATCAAGGTCCGTTTTGACCAAGACCACTTTTTCCATATCAGCCAGTTTGAGTGCTAACGGGTCTACTGCCTTTGGTTTGACATAAACCACCATCCTAGGTTTGACAGGATGGGCCCTAACTGCGATCATAGGTGATCTGCCGTAGTGCACACCAGAGAAGAATAGAGCTCTTTCATTTGACCAACCATACATTTCACCAAACGCATTGAAAGTAGTGATGGCCTTCAGTGAATCAACTATAGTATATCCATAGATGGGCCTTTCAATTATCTCCTCACTACCTGCCAGTACTTCTCCTTCTATCTTTTCAATGATAGATTCTATTGAGATTCCACTAGTGAATTCCCTTATGTCAACTATAGCTTTGTTGGTACGTGTACCTGCCATGGTGTTTACTACTTTTCCACCATGTGATGAGTCATAGTCGACCATCGCTTCTACAAATTTTCTCACAGTTACAATGCCTGGTGATGCTCTGCGTCCCTTCTCGAAATCACAAACTACAGAAGGATTCACTTCGAGTAATGTCGCAAGCTCCTTCTGTGATAATTGAAATATTTCCCTCCACTTCCTCAGAGTCTCACCTGGCTTTTCCGAAACAACGATTTCTCCAGCCATCCGGCGAGTTAGTTGTTCTTGCACATGGTTCGATTTCGACACACTATTTAATTATATGTGTATCTGACTTCGTCAATCAGCTTACTTTATGTCCTTGAAATGCAATTATTATATAGGCAACAAGAGGTTGAAAATGGTGAACTCAACAAATTGGATTCCCAAAAACATATTTTTAACCAAAGGCACTGGTGTTCATAATGAGAAACTCGCGTCCTTTGAACTTGCTTTGAGATCTGCTGGTATTGCTAGCTATAACCTGATTTCCGTTTCTTCAATCCTGCCACCACATTGTTCAATTATTGATTCTGAGAAAGGAAATCGAATGCTCAATTCTGGCCAGGTGGTTCCTGTTGTTCTGGCACGCTCAGAGAGTAATAAAGCAGATACACTGGTAAGTTCTGGAGTCGGCATCGCAATACCAAGAAACCAGGATGATTATGGATATCTTTCCGAGCATCATGCGACAGGTATGGATGCACGTCAGGTAGAGGATTATGTCGAGGACCTTGCGGCTGAGATGCTGGCAACTACCTATGGCCTCCAATTCGATCCTGACGCTTCGTGGGACAAGAAGCGTGAATTGTGGACGATTGATAACCGAATAGTAGAGACCAAGAGCATTGTTGCAGTTTCCCCCTCAGATTCTTCTGGAAAATGGACAACTGTTGTTTGTGCCGCAGTTTTGATTATCTAAGTTCCCAATCAAATAAGAATAGATTTGAATCAGAGTATTTTCCCTATTGTAAAAATATAGCACCTTATAAAATACTTTTTAAACAGGATTTAGATAGACAAGAATATTCAAGATTGGGGTTTTTCTTCATTTTTACAGATAATTACAGAGGATAGGTATATAAACTTTATATCTGAGAACATTTTGCAATTTTACCGACTTATATAGGGCTCTAATCAGGAATTAGCGAAAATCTCGGACATAGGACAAGTATTAAACAACCAGACACATTGTATGTAAGTATCCTCACATGCGCGAGAGCACACCACTATGGTCATTTCGAAAGGGAGTAACCCCTTCTGCTTTATCGATAAGTTTGGATGGCAAATTTGCAGGAGTAGGCCACAAAGGTGGGCTTTTTCTTCTTAATAATGCAGGTGGTCTCACATGGGCAACCAAAAAGATAAGGCGCGTGCGTGACATCTCGATATCCACCCGCACAGGTAAGATGTCGATTGCTAGTGGCCAGAAAGTTGTTTACTTGATAGATCGTAAGGGAGCTATTATTTGGCATCGTGAGCTTCAGAGTTCAGCAGTATCAACTAGTATCTCCTCCGATGGGAATGTTATTGTGGTTGGGACTAATTTGGGGCGTCTGGTTGTATTTAATGGTAAAGGAAAGATTCTTTGGGAAACACATTTGAGCAACTCAGATTTTCCGGTAAACTCGGTTGATATCTCCTCGGATGGAAAATTTATTGTGGCTGGTACTGACTATTCACACATCTATCTGTACGACACAAAGGGGAAGATACTCTGGGCCAAGGAAACTACTGGCGTGGTTCTCCAGACCTGTATAAACTCAAACGGTGATTATTTAGGATATCTTACTAGCGATCGCAAGTTTTCGTTTGGGGTAAAGAGTTCAAGGATTCTTTGGGAACAGGTATTTGCTAAACAGCCAGTTTGGGTTGATATGACACAGACTGCGGATTTTATGACAGTTGGAGAATCAGCTACTAAGGTTACGTTGTTTAGCAAGACTGGACGTAAGGTTTGGGGTTTTAAACCTCGTTCTGCACCCCAGGGAGTTATGGCTAGTGGAGGAGGTTACGTTTTTGTGGGAGGGCCCACAGAGATCTGCAAGTACAGTCTCGAGCCTTATCTCAAACGCCTTCTAGTGCATTGCAAAAAGATGATTAAAAAAGCAAACTCAGAAAATTTAGATACCACCACTGCCAATAAGTATCTTGCCACTGCCGTGTCCAGTCTTCAGAGTTCAAATCATCTAGAATTTCTGGTAAATGTTCAACAGGCACGGCGTTCAGCCCGTGAGGCTCGTGTAATAGATAGTGATATGACTCCCAATGAAAGAAGGCTTGAACGGAATGAGATGGAGGGGTTGTCAAGACTGAAAACTAGTTCGGATTCCTCTGGGGAAGAAATGCTTCCTAAATTAGTTCAGTTGGCCGAGATGAGGGAAAGTGGAATCCTGAGTGAAGAAGAATTTGTTATAGCTAAGGCTAAACTTTTGAAACTCTAACTTAAACTTAATATAATCTGGGTATATTAAGAAGATTATGTCTACACCAACCACTCCTGAATACCTGATTTCAAATGCTGAAAAGTATGCAAATGAACCAGCATTATCCTCCAAGAACGATGCTGGGGAATGGGATACGACAACTTGGTCTGATTTTCTTGACCAGACAATGGGTGTGGCCAAGGCCCTTACAGCCATGGGTTTTGGTAAGGACGATAAGCTCAGTATCTATTCCTATAATCGTAAAGAATGGTATACGGCCTACGCAGCAGCAAATTTCTGTAATGGGGCGGCTGTTGGTGTTTACCACACCTGCTCTCCTAACGAAGTTGAATGGGTAGTCGGTAATTCAGATTCTAGGTTCGTATTTGTAGGACATAATCCGATGGATGGAGGAGACACTGGAAAGATGTGCTCCTATCGCCTTCATGAGGCCATGGATTCACTTGAAAAGGTCGAAGTGATTGTTGTAATGGATGGAGTTGATATGCCAGATCATCCAAAAGCCATCTCCTGGTCAGAGTTTGTTTCCAAAGGGGAGGGCGTTGATGATTCACGAATTCGAGACATCATTGCTGGAATTGATCCCTATGATACAGCCACTCTGATTTACACTTCAGGTACGACTGGAAATCCTAAGGGTGTTGAACTTACCTATGACAATATGGAGTATGAGATTGAAAAAGTATTGGAGATTCAGAGTTATGAACAAGGAAATAAATACGTTTCATGGTTACCTTGTGCCCATGTATTTGGGCAATTGCTTGATAATCATGTATGGATTAGAGAAGCAATTCATATGTACGTAGCGGATAATCCTCTGCACGCAATTGATTACTGTAAAGAGGTTCAACCTCACCTTTTCATTGGTGTTCCAAGAATTTATGAGAAGGTTTATTCAAATCTGGTTGCAGGTTTAGGCGGAAAAGTCAAACTTCTCAAGGTCCCAATTTTAGGGGGCATTATCAAGAAGAAGGCAAAGCAGAAGATTGGTATGTCAAATTGTATTTATGCGATTACCGGGGCAGCACCAATAAATCCAGATATCCTCAAACTCTTTCATTCCTTGGGTGTTCCCCTATTCGAAGGATATGGTATGACTGAGACCACAGCAGGCGCAACAATAGGTCACAAAGGAGCGAATAAGTTCGGTTCAGTTGGCAAGCTATTTGCAGGCGAGATTCGAATTGATAAACCTAATGATAAGGGAGACGGTGAGATCCAATTCCGTGGTAGACATGTAATGAAAGGTTATTACAAGAATCCCGAAGCGACAGCAGAGACAATGGACGGAGACTGGCTAAAATCTGGTGATTTAGGCCGTGTTGATAAAGATGGTTTTGTCTATGTCACTGGGCGTTTGAAAGAAATATATGTAAGTTCAGCTGGAAAGAACATAGCACCTCTTGTCATAGAGGAAACAATGAAGTCAATTCCCATTATTTCTCAATGTATGCTTGTAGGAGATAACCGAAATTTCTGCAGTGCGCTTTTCACACTTGATGTTGGTGCTATTCTCAGAGATAAACATGGCCTAGATGGTGCTACCGAGGTACCTAAGGATCCTAATGAACAAATTGCCAAACTAGAATCGCTTGGCTCGAAACTATCAGACTATACTGCGAGTCCTAAAATAAGGGCTGAATTAGATGCTCAGGTTCAGAAATTGAACCAAAGATTCAGCAATCCTGAGCAAGTTAAGAAGTTCACAATTCTCCCTCGAGATCTGAATGTGGATGAGGGTGAACTAACTCCAACTCTCAAGATACGCCGAAAACAAATTAATGAGAATTGGGCTAAAGAAATAGAAGCAATGTACTCTGAATAGATTAATGTTAAGATTAACATTCTTTCTAGCAGGATTTTTGGCAGTCTTGGATTTTTATTTAGCTGAATCAACACCAGTTCAGGTTGTTTCAGTTCTCTGTGTAATTGTCACCCTCGGAGTGGCTCTTCTCTGGCCTGATCCTTTGCCACTTCCACCTTCATTAGATTTGTGGTCCGAGGCTCCAGAGACAAAGGAGCGTGAGATGAAACACTGTCCTAATTGTGGCAAGACAGTTGACCAGAAATGGTCGATGTGCCCATATTGTTCGAAGAAGGTATGAGCAAATGGTTTTTTGCAGTAGACAGAGGCGGGACTTTTACGGATATCATAGGAATCGATCCTTCAAACAACATTCATACCTCTAAAATTCTTTCGGAGTCTTCATCATATTCTGACCCCGTAATTTCAGGCATACGTCAAATTCTGAATTTGCAATCAAGTGACAAAATACCTTCAGATAGAATAGAAAGAATACGTATTGGTACTACCGTAGCGACCAATGCTCTTCTTGAACGCAAAGGATCCAAGACAGCATTATTGATTACCTCTGGTTTTGTTGATCTTTTAGAAATAGGAAATCAGGCAAGACCTGAACTTTTTGATCTTTCAATAGTCAAACCGGAACAATTGTACCATTCAGTTTCCGAAGTTCATGAGCGCCTGGATGCTGAAGGCAACATAATTCTTGAATTAGATGAAGAACGTTTAGGAAGAGATTTAAAAGATTTGTACAGTTCTGGAATTAAGTCTGTGGCAATTGTCCTGATGCATTCCTGGAAAAATCCGATGCATGAAGAAAGGTGCTACGATGTAGCACACGAAATAGGATTCAAGAACATTTCGATTTCAAGTCGGATAATGCCAATAATCAAGATTGTTGGGCGGGGCCAAACAACAGTTGTTGACTCATATCTATATCCTATTCTTAGCCAATATATCTCGTCATTACGGAGTGAATTAGGAGAAATACCTATCGAGCTTATGCAAAGTTCAGGAGGATTAACAGATGATCTATCATTAACTGGTAAAGATGCAATACTGTCAGGTCCAGCAGGGGGAGTCATAGGTTCAGCGGCAGTTGGAAACGCAAATAATCTTGATTGCATAATCGGCTTTGACATGGGAGGGACATCAACCGATGTTTCCAGGTATGATGGTAGTTTTACCAGAGTAACTGAACTAGAGGCTGGTGGAATAACTTTTCAAACTTCTAGTCTGGATATCAAAACCGTAGCTGCTGGTGGCGGATCTTTACTATGGTTTGATGGTCGAAAACTACAGGTTGGACCGGAGTCAGCCGGTGCCAATCCAGGGCCGGTTTGTTATGGTCTTGATGGGAAGTTAACGCTTACAGACGCCAATTTGCTTCTCGGGCGAATAAATCCTGATTTTTTCCCTCAAGTATTTGGTCCAGAGCAGAATCAGAAATTGAATACAAGCGAGTCTGAAGATAATTTTGAAAACTTGAGGTCCGAGGTCAATAAGAGTACCTTATCATCCCTCTCATCAGAAGAGTTAGCCCTTGGTTTTGTCGATATAGCCAACGAGAAAATGGCAGGAGCAATTAAGGAAATATCTGTTTCTCGCGGTTATGATGTTAGGGAGCATGCACTTGTATGCTTTGGAGGAGCGGCCCCCCAGCATTGTTGTGGGATAGCTAGAATCCTTGGAATCAAGCGAATAGTAATTCATCCACTTTCCAGCCTCCTTTCAGCTTATGGAATTGCGAATTCTAAGCAATTTAGATATGGTCTTAGATCCATGGTGCTGAAATTTGACTCACAATCACATGCAGAAGCCTTGTCTGGGATTCAGTCATTGGAATCTCCCCTGATTGAGGAAATTCAGAAGCTTGGTGTATCTCCAGACAATATTACCAAGAAACATTTTATGGATTTACGTGTTGCAGGCACAGATAGTACTATTACAATTCCATGTTCCAATTTTGACCAGATGGTTGGATCCTTTGAAGAGAGGCACAGAAACTTATTTGGTTTTTCACCCTCCGGAGAGTTAGAAATTGCCAACATCCGAGTCGAAGTCTCCGGCAGCAGGACGGAAATTGAAGAGCAGAAACCTAATCCTGATTTATCCAGACCAGCCACGATTGGTCAATCAGAGGTGTATTTCAACCATCAATTTATGAGCACTTCCATCTATTCAAGGGATTCCTTGCCCGAAGGATTTGAATTGGCTGGACCTGCGATGATAACTGACCTCAATTCAACTATAGTAATTGAACCTGGATTTACAGCTGGTATCAATGGGTTTGGGCATATTGTCATTGATCAAAAGACGTTTCATAAATCACAGATCACAACAGAAAAGGACCCAGTTTCCTTGGAGATCTTCAATAATCTATTCATGAGTATAGCTGAGCAAATGGGTTTTACCCTGAAGAACACGGCCCATTCTGTCAATATTAAGGAGAGACTTGATTTTTCTTGCGCACTTTTTGACGACGAAGGTAATCTGGTCGCCAATGCACCCCATGTCCCTGTGCATCTGGGTGCTATGGGTGAATCTGTGAAATCAATTATTGCCTCTAATGAAGGTAGAATGAAAGATGGTGATTTCTATCTGATCAATAATCCTCATAAGGGTGGTTCACACCTGCCCGATCTGACGGTTATCTCTCCAGTTTTCTCAGGTTCACAAGAACCAATATTCTATGCAGCAAGTAGAGGCCATCATGCAGATATTGGAGGCATAACACCAGGTTCAATCCCCCCATTCTCGACCTCGATTCACGAGGAGGGAATCATAATAGATAATTTTCGGATTGTCGAGAACGGAATATTGAAGGAAAAAGAGTTTGAGGATTTGATGCGTTCTTCTGAAAATCCAGCTAGAAACATAGAAGAAAGAAAACATGACATCAATGCCCAGATTGCCGCGGTCAGAAAGGGTATTTTGGAAATAGATGGTTTAATCGAAAAATATGGTCTACCAACAGTTCAAGCTTACATGGGATATATCCGGGAAAACTCGGCAGAAGCGATGAGCGATGCTTTGGAAGAATATCTTGGTGATGAGGGAAGCAAGGAAAGCAGTTTTGAGGATTTTCTGGATGATGGAGCAAAGATAGCGGTAAATATTAAGGTGATGAAGCGAGAAGACAGGGTTCCTTCTTTCCATGCAGTAGTTGATTTTAATGGTACCAGCCCTCAGATGGAGAACAATCTGAATGCTCCAATCGCAGTTACTAAAGCAGCAGTGTTGTACGTTTTTAGGCTTCTGATCAATAAGGATATTCCTCTTAATTCGGGATGTCTAGACCAAATTGAGATAATCATCCCCGATGGTTCCTTGTTGAACCCAGATGATAACGCTGCCGTGGTTGGAGGTAATGTTGAGACCTCACAGCGCATTACCGATGTCTTGCTGGGTGCTCTGGGGATTGCAGCTGCTTCGCAGGGGACAATGAACAATTTTGTGTTCGGTCCCGCTGATGACTCCGGGAATCAGTATTACGAAACGATAGCTGGAGGTTCAGGAGCAACTGAAGGTAGTGACGGCGCCTCGGCCGTCCAAGTCCATATGACCAATACGAGATCTACAGATCCTGAAATTCTTGAGCATCGGTTTAGGGAGATCAGGCTTGAATCATTCAGAATTCGTCACGGTTCAGGCGGTGATGGAAAAAACAAGGGTGGTGATGGCGTCATACGCGAGATTAATTTTCTGGAACCAAGAAAAGTATCAATAGTCTCGGAAAGACGCAAAATTCCTCCTTACGGTGTTTCTGGTGGTGAACCTGCTTCCTGTGGTTCCAACCTTCTTAGGAAAGTATCAGGTGAGGAGATTGATTTAGGAGGTAAGGTTGAGAGGATTATTGAGTCTGGGGAGACTGTGATTATCAACACCCCCGGTGGTGGAGGTTTTGGTTCCAAAATCTGACCTCAAAACTTTTATGGTGAGCATGTTATCGTGAAATGATGCGAAGACTGAATGTTGTTATGATTGTCGCCTTTTTTGTCTTTTCAACTCTTCCAACATCTGGCTCTAACTTGGAACCTGGATCAGAAGTTTATCTCTCTGAGATTCCCAAAGTCAAGACTAATGAATGGCGGGAATCCTCATGGTGGGAAACGACAATTCGAGATTTGAACCGTAATGGGATAGTAGATTGGCTCGAGCCTCTTGAAGACGAATATCAGGTTGGCGTATCTTTCGTTTCGCAACCAACTGATGAAGATCTGCAAGCTCTGGTCGACTTAGGCTTGGAAGTCAGATATCATCTGACTTCGGTAAATGCCCTTCTTCTGGGCTTTGTTGAACCAGATTTGTACCCACAGATTTCTCAGCTTTCAGGTGTAGTAATGATTGAACCTTATGGAAGCGTGGTGTTCTATGGTGACGTCCAAACACCTGCTGTCAAGGCCAGTAATTCCTCAGTTTATCCAGAAGGAGCCTGGGATCTCGGATTTACGGGTAAAGGAGTCAATATTGCTATTGTTGATACTGGAATTGACAATGAACATCCGGGACTTGAAGGCAAATTTGTTGCAGGTTTTGATGCAGTCTGTACTGATGATCCACTTTGTTTGGCATCTCTTCAGGAGGATGACGGAAGTTTTGATCCGGATGATCAGAATCAGCATGGAACTGCGTGTTCAGGCATGGCTACGAGTACAGGCCTTCTGTCCGGTGGTGAGAAAACCAATTTCACTGGAGCTGCACCGGATGCCAAGCTAGTTGATGTCAGAATCGGAACTGCATTCGGGGCTGGACCTTTTGAGAATTACATACTTGAGCAAGAATTTTACGAATCTGCTATGAATGGCATTCAGTGGGTAATTGATAACAAAGATACAGCATGGCCCGGAGCAGAAAACGAGAGTTATGGTATAGATGTAATTTCTTTATCCTGGGGAATCACCTCGCATGAGGATGGTGGTTCAGATGGAACAGACATGTTCTCAAGAATATTGGATGAGGCCACTTTGGCAGGCATTGCTGTTTCAGTGGCTGCAGGAAACAGTGGGTCTGATAATGATGGATTGTCTGGGATGGGTGCATCCAGTCTTTCGATTACGGTCGGAGCACTTGATGACAAGAATACAATAGATCGTGTTGATGATGGTATTGCTTCATATTCCAGTCGTGGCCCTCGCAAGGACAACAATGATGGCAACCCTTACGATGAGATGAAACCGGATATCTCAGCACCAGGAACAAATATAGTCCAGGCAGAGGCCTGCTATGCTAGTGGAAGTTGCTACAATAGGATCCCTGGTCAGGATGCCTCAGATAATGGATATAGTGGCCGAGGTAGTGGAACGTCCTACGCAACCCCTTCAATTTCAGGAATAATTGCATTGGTACTAGAGGCCAATCCAGATTTGAATCCACTTGAGGTTCGGGAGATACTCCGCCTAACCGCAGAAAGAAAGGAAACACTTTCCTCTGCAGATGGAGAAGGTGTAGAGGATGGACCATGGGCAACGGAGCCAGATCTGGATCCCTACTGGAATCGCCATTTTGGGTGGGGTATGGTTGATGCCCATGCAGCCGTAAAAGCCGCGCTTGCGAATACTGACACTGAGAATCTTAACGTAGACTTACAGACCTATATCACTAATCAAGTAAGTGGCACTGAGTTTACAACATTTAGTGGAATCTCTTGGGCCAGAACTGATTCTATTGAGAAAGTGGAATACAGTTTGGATGGTAAGTCATGGAAAGAAGTTCAATACGAGAGCGGTTCTAATGCGTCCATATACCTTAATTGGGTCATTTCACTTGACACTGAAGAATTGGCATTTACTGGTGACCATGTCCTATTAGTGAGATCCGCTGGTGGAAATGGGACTCATTCCATTGCTGACCATTCAGAATTCTATGCTTATGGTGAATCGGCAGAAATGAAGAACGATCGGATGCTTGCGATTTTTGTTGTGGTTGGAACTCTAATCCTGTCTGTTGTTGGTGTTACAGCCTTCCGGAAGAAGTTATTCACCGAGAAAGCTGTGAAAACTAGTAAGGGAGCTATAAGAAAAGTAAAAGGGGGTTCATCTAAATGAATTTTTCTTCTCGTGCTCCAGTAGCCATTCCTTGGCTCCGGGATTACCAGACCAGCCGGTGACATTGTTCTTGCCTACTACGCGGTGACAGGGGATGATTACAGGTATTTTATTTCTTGCACATGCACTTCCCACAGCCCGGTATGCCTTGGGTCTTCCAATCTCGAAAGCGATATCTGAGTAAGTCCTTGTCTCACCTAGAGGTATTCTCATTAGACTCTTCCATACGTTTTTCTGAAATTGGGTGCCCTGCATCTGGACTTTGATTCCCAGAGAGTTGGTTTTACCTGAGAAATAGTTATCCAATTGTTTGATGGTTTCATCTGCAAATGAATCAAGTTGAAACTTATCGGCTCCCTTCTTTGGAGAAGCTACAGTTGCCCACTTTATTCCGACAACTTTCTGGTTATGAATTGAGATTATCAAAGGACCAACTGGAGAGTTGTAAACCAATTCCGACATTATAGGTAAGTCTTAAATCAATACTTAATAATATCTCCGAGTGCGCATTCCAATTATTGTTGTCATAGGTGTCGTTCTGGCAATTGTTGGCGTTATTGGTCTGACTGTTATTTTCCCGAATTTCATGGCGACAAATGGTCAGGATTTCGTTAATCAGATTGATACATCTTCGGGTCTCGAGAAATACCAAGATTATGAGGTTGGAGACACTGTGACCATAATAGACACCATAGCCCGAATGGAATTTAGTGATGGCCAGACCCAGATTTGGCTAGATACGATTGGAAAATCGCCAAGCGATCCTCCTTTCCGTTTCGGCTCA
>DQOP01000017.1 GCA_015658585.1 Candidatus Poseidoniales archaeon
AGAAAGGTTGCTTAATAATAATGGTAGCGGGGGATGGATTTGAACCATCGATCTCCGGGTTATGAGCCCGACGGGATTTCCTAGCTACCCCACCCCGCTACTGGTCACACTACGGAGAAACGAAGCCCCGAAGTAATCTGTTGTACAAAAAGCCAGATATAAAAACTTGTTAGCTGGATAATCCATAAATATATCGGACGACAAACTGCCCTTGTGCTAGAACAACTGACAATACTGAACAACGGATTACTGATACTAGTATTACTATTGGCATCCTTGATTTGCTCAGTCATTGTAACTTTGTCCAATCCAAAAGTTTCAAAATTACTGTGGAGCATCAGATGGACAGTTTTAGCTCTATTGTATCCACAAAGATATGTCTATCCGAATTACGCAGACGTCATTCCCTTTGAATTGCCAAACGATTCACCAATACTGATTGTTGGTGGTGTCTGTCTTTTCCTCTTCTACGACTTGATCACCGGTACGAAAAGAGGAAGGCAGGTCAGAAGGAAATTCAGAATCCTTCCACAATTGATACCGATGGATGATTATTATGAGGTGGAAATTGAGGAACCTGAGGATATAGATGGGAGTAGCAGGCAGTTAAAAGGAGAAATAATCCAAAATGAACATGATGTTCTACAAAGCTTATTAGGTCATGATACACCAGAAGAACTAAACCAATTCAGTGACACTGATGCAACTGTACTTGTAGATGAAGAAGAGACAATGCCCTTGGCCAATCAGAATTTTCAAGAGATTAAGGGAAGAGTTGAAAACGCCGCAGATAATCTGGAATTTTGTGAATCCTGCAACAAACCTGTCAAAAAAGAGTGGAAAGCATGCCCTTTCTGCGGGGAATTTCTTGAGATATATGAAGACGATGACTAATGTCTTCTACGATAAATAATAGATAAAGTCACCAGAACTGAAAACGTGATGATTGAATTGGGACCGATTAAGAGAGGGTCATCTTCATCATTGTCACTACTGGTGGTGGTCTTTTCACTGACAAATATAGGCAAACTCAGGAAGTTGTCTGCTCTGTTACTATTCGATTCGTCAACTTCTTGTTCAAAATCCACGAAAATTTTTAGAGTTGAGGACCCTGGAGATGGGTTCTCCCAATTCAATATAACTGATTCTACACCAAAACCACTGATTCCCTGTGAAACTCTATATTCATCGATAACGAGTTGCCCGAGATACAATTTGACACCGAACGGTCCTGTAGCCTTTCCACCATTATTGTGTATATTGATTTGAAGCTGGATTGGTTCAGCGGAATTCAAATCCTCTGCTGTCAGAATCGTCTGAGGTTTACCATTAATCAGAACGTCATCCACACTGATTGACAAATCTGTAATCCGATCTAATGGAATTTCCATGAAAATGTCAAAAGAAAGTGAAGCTGAACCATCTCCTGGAGATATAGAATCTGCTGTTAAAAGGAAACCAACAGGATCACCTAAACTATCCTCATAATTGACGGGCCTGAGTACGATATCGACCTCCTCCGCCCTCGACTTGCCAACCGTGAGTGCAGCTATTTCATTGCCACCGATTTCTACCCTGACGGTCCAATCGCTACGAGCTGTAGTGGCATCAAGTTTGTAGGTGTCCTTGTCACTACCTGTATTTCTGATATTCACGCTGAATCGATAATAACCGTCTATGTCGAGATTCTCTGGATCGATTCTTATCTCATCTGGTGGTGAAACAAATGCAACGCCGTAGGTTCTGACTGTAGTCTCCAGCCTGACTTCCTCATTTACGTTTGAGTCTCCTGAGGATGTAACAGTAACTGTGATTCGCTCTTCGCTTCCACCAGACGCTGAGACTGGCGCCTCAACACTGACTTGTACGTAACCAAACAGTCCTTCAGGGAGGTCTAATGTTGATTGAGAAAGAATATTGGCTTCCCATCCGGATGGTAAATCCGAATCGTCCAATTCAATTTCAAAGATGTCTCGTGTATTACCACGATTGTGTACTGTAAATTCATACTCGACCTGGCCACCTTTACGAAGTTGGCCATTGCTACTATAGCCTTCACCAAATTCAATTTCAAGGCCATATTCATCAACAACCAGCTCATACGAGATTTGAGCAGACCATTCATTGCCCCATATGTCCTTGATGGAGGCCTCAATACTGTAGGCTCCTGAGACAACACTTTGATCCTCCTGATACCACCAAGTACCTTGGATGTATTTTGCATAAGTGTGTTTGTCCTTGGCTATAACTGAATCTTTGAAAGTACCTCCTCCCGCAACTCCCTGAATCACTAAAGAAACACTAGATGTATCAAGATTATCTGCGCCAAGCGCATTGGTAACGTTAACCTTGATAAACAACGAGTCTCCACCCACTTCGTCGACCCTGTCGTTACTGAAGTAGCCTGTATAGTCATCTGCTATATCCACATGTCTAAAATTTATTGTCAAAGATGAGTCAAAATCAGGACTATCTCCTTTTATCCAAGCCGTGTTGTTTTGAGTATCTGGAGCCCACCTTATACTAGTCTCAAGCTTCATTCCAAATGTAGTATAAGGTGGCACCCCATTTGGGAACTCACTTTTGTCCAGGGTTGAACTTTCTAACTCAACAGTATAATTTCCATTCAAGAGTGTGCCAAACGGGGCTGTCTTTCCAACTTCATCAATGGATATATTCGTCATTCGTGTTTCTGCAGGATCGACTGAACTATCAATCCATGATATGAATAACGTTGTTCTGAAATTTATTTCTTGAACATTTGTAGATTCAACCCAAA
>DQOP01000020.1 GCA_015658585.1 Candidatus Poseidoniales archaeon
ATTGAAGAGGCCATATAGTCCTCCGCTAGAAGCGGAATTCTGGCTTTGACAAGATCGTTCCTGAGGCCTATCGAATCTTTGGTCAGCATGCGACCTAACCATCCTAGTAAAACTCTACTAAATGTTTCAAAACCGGTCAGAGCCATTTGTGCCACCAACGCGGATTAGCGGAACGTTGAACTCTAGTGGCTAAAGCAGCCTTCAGACTCGTAAGGGCCTTAGCAGCACGGTCCTCCTCAGAGGACACAGAAGTAGCCTTCTTCTCTGGCTGATCATCCAGTTTCATAATTTTAGCTTCAGCATTGGCCTTCTTGTTAAGCTCGGACCGGATGCCTTTCAACATACGCCTAGCCTCAACCTCATTAAGCGATGAAACGTCACCCAGACCTATCTGTTTGGACAAGGGAGTCAGTTGTTTAAGCGGCACATAGTAGGCTTGATTCTTCAATAAATCTGACTGGAGGCGAGCCTCTACCTTATCCCTCCTAACCTCCTCCTTTGTAATTAACTTAGAGCGCTTGGTTGGATTGTCGGTCTGTGATATCTTGGCATCGTTCTTAGATCTGGCTGCTTGCTCTTTGGCCTCACGTTTCTGATATTTTTGTCTGATCTTAGGTGGGAAATCTGAAACATCGACCTCGCCATCTCCATCTCCATCTTCTGAACCCGACAGGTCCATGTCTCGTTCTGCAACCTTGCGACGACGCTTCTTGCCACCAACCTGCATATCTGCATAAACTTGACGCATGACGTCTTCAGGATGAACGTAGTACTCTGAAATAACTTTGGCAAAGTCCTTGAAATCTCTGATTGCCTTCTTAAGACACCATTCGATAACCAGTTGGCGTCTCTTCATCTCATCCATAATCTCAACTCGGTTGAGATTGGCTTTCGCCATAATCTTCTCGAGGACATAGGACTTGCCTGTGAATAGGAATTCATCAACTGTGTTGTCCCATCTAAATGCTTCATTGGTAAGCAATTCATGAGAATGAGGATCAATTCCAATAATCTCAACTATGTTCTTGTTTCGCCTTACTCGTTTTCCTGCAATACGTGTCTGCATTTGAATTGAAATACAATCCAAAGAAGGAATCAGAACCCTTGGAATCTCAATCGGTTTGTTCTCAAGACGGTGTACTAAACTCTGAATCGAATCGGCGTGGAAAGTTGAGTAAGTAGTGTGGCCTGTGGCCATTGCTTGAAATAGAACATAAGCCTCAGCACCACGAATTTCTCCCACAATAATGTATTCTGGACGTTCTCGAAGAGCTGCTCTCAGAAGGTCATACATGTCAACCTCTCCTGGCGCTTTCAAACCTGTTCCGCCTGCTTCACCACCAAAACCCTGTCTTGTACATCCTGGAATCCAGTTAGGATGTGGCAAATTCAACTCTCTCGTCTCCTCAATACTGACAATCTTGTGTTGCCAAGGAAGGAAAAGGGAACATGCATTCAATGACGTGGTCTTACCAGAAGCCGTTCCACCAACAAACAGCATGGACATTCCATATTGCATAGCCATCCAGAAAAATGCAATCTGCATTGATGAAAATGTCTTGAATTCAAGCAAATCTACAGGAGTAAAAGGTTCATCCCTGAAACGCCGAATAGTGAAAGTAGAACCTCTGGTGGAAATTTCCCTACCAAGCGTCATAACAATTCGTGAACCGTCCATCAGGGTTGCATCCAGAAGTGGTTCTGCAATGGAGATATGCTTACCACAACGCTGTGCCATACGGATGATGTAACTTTCCAATTCGAGTTCATCCTCCCACATAATGTTGGTTCTCAATGATTCAAATCTTCTGTGATAAACAAAGATCTCAACACCAGGACCGTCGCAAGAAACATCCTCAATGTTTGGATCGCGCATCATGGTGTCTACCTTACCATAACCGATCAAATCTCTTTCAATGTAATAATGAATCTTATCACGGTTGCTCTTGCGTGACTTCAACCTATAACGGTCCAGTATATTATCTACAGCCACCTTCAAGAACTCTTCCTGTGACTCATCCATCGTTTCACGATTGATGTTAAGAGCACGTTGAAGAACCTCTTTTATCGTTTCTAAGTCATCCAGTTCCTGTTTGGTGGCCTTGGGTTCGACCACGTAGTAAAATCTGGAATAATCCCTTTTATCAAATAGAATCCGGACGTAGGAATAGGGAGGTCTAACTGGATATGTATCAAGCTCCTCAAAGTCCTCTCCAATATCGATATCATCCATAACCAGGTCATGAAGCACGCCCTGTTTCTCAGCAGACCTGCGCTTCCGATCCAAGGCTTTTCTTTGTTTCTTGAGTTTACGGCGTTCGAGCCAAGACAGTTTCGATTCATCAATCTGTTCTTCTTCTTCTTGACCAAGTAATCCAGAACCGGCATCTAAAGTTCCTTCTGCTGCGCTCATCTCAATTTCCTGGGGTCAATTTGACGACCTTCAGGTCGTTATCATAATGTGCGACTATATAAGAAGTCGTCGACTTCAAAGGGAGTCCGTTTTTGGTCTCTATTGCAGTTGCAGGATAAAGTGGAAAAGTGACCTCAAATGAACCTCCTCTCGGTTGCAAGGTCGTAACTTTCAAGCCTCCTTCAGTTCCACTTACCTTGTACTGGATACCATGATTTATGGCTTCTATACCTGTCTCTAATCTAATGACTGGGGAAGCGGTGGGATGTTCACGCACGGTGTTCAACAAATCCTCTATCGCCAACTGAAAATAAAGGGCCAGCTGTTCGGCCTCCTCCTGTGCAGTATTGGATACATTGCCATTAATTATTGTACTGGAAGTAAGCATAATTGAAGATAATATCAGAACTGAAATCAATGCTGTATAAACATAGCCAATTAACTGCGAGGCTGCTGAATCATCGTATGTTAAAGGTGACATGGATGGTCCTCTCTAGTATCCTGAAATCGAAAGCTGTGTCTTGAGAATAGACTATGTCCTCTTCAAAACCCATATTGGCTGCCGTAGTAGACTCTGAACTGGTAAAATAATACGTATTACCGTCAAATCCCCAGTTAGAAAGGTAGTAATTCCTGAGGGCCAGTGAACTATCGCCTGTAAAACCCATTCGTAAGGAATAGATAGTGACTGAATTATCAGTTCCACCTTGATTACGAGCTTCAAAATTGTAGTTACCAGCCATAACAGATTTAGGAGATGACAAAGACATGTCATAATCGGTCTGGTAAAGTGATAATGAATCAAAAGAATTCGAATTCTCTATGGACCTGATCAAAGGCTGGGAAATCACAAAGAAATTGCCTCCAGGTTCCTTGGCGACCAAACCACCATTGAACATTCGCATTTTATAGATACCCGAAACCGAGGAATATTTGTAAGACAAAGAATCAACTCCATAAACGAAGAAACCTCCAATTTGAGTTGTGTTCTCCGTACTCGTATACGTTGCTTTAACACCATAAACAATCTCTGGAAAACCAGTCACGAGACGCGAGGAGGTAGTGCCTGTCCAGCTTGTTCCATTGGGATAGGTCAAACTGACACTGTAATCGTTGACAATGGCTTTGGAATCAGTCATGGCAAAAGTTTTTGCACCACTCTTAACACCGATGATTTTGGGGTCTGACCAAGGAACGGTAGTGTAATAGTATCTCATCTCATCCAGATTCTCACGAAGCACGAACGTACCTGAGCTGAAAGAAACCGTTGAAGTGCGAGATGACCCTGTCCCCTGTAATATAACCTGATCCATATCTGCATCAAAGTTCAGAAAATTGTTTTGTGCAGAAGTGTAGATTGCATAAGCCTCACTCTGCTGTATCTGTGGAATACCCCAGACCAGCATGGTCCCCGTAATTGAGACCATAATCCCCAGAATAAGAATTGTACCTATTATAGGACTCACGCCATCTTCTGACTTGCGGAAAGAAAGCTCACGCTGCACATCTGGGCACTAATAGGGGTTCTAAAAAGTGTTAGGTTCTAATTAATGTTCATTATCCTCTAACCATCTTTCAGCGTCCATAGCAGCCATACAACCCATCCCTGCTGCCGTGACGGCCTGACGATAACGTGTATCAACAACATCACCAGCTGCAAAAACACCTGAGACGCTCGTCATCGAATTCTCCTTCCAAATTATATATCCTTGTTCATCTGTCTCTATCTGCCCATTAAGGAAACCAGTCATTGGCTTGTGACCAATGGCAATAAACGCCCCATCACAGGAAAAGTCTTCCTCGGTATTATTATGAGTGTCAACCAAAACTGCACCTTCAAAATTTTCAGCATCTCCAAGCCAGCCCTTAACGACACAATTCAGTTTCCATTCAATCTTGGGATTGCTCTGAGCTCGATCAGCCATTATCCTGGATGAACGCAAACCTTCCCTGCGATGTACGATAGTAACTTTGCTACAGAAACGGGTCAAAAAAGTAGCTTCCTCCATAGCTGAATCACCACCACCGACAACTATTACCTCTTTATCCCTGAAAAAAGCGCCATCACAAGTTGCACAGGTTGAAATTCCTCGACCCTTGTGGACGGCCTCATTTTGGACATCGAGCCAAATTGCTTCCGCTCCTGTGGTAATTATCAAAGATTTGGCCAAATGCTCTTCTGTACCTACGGTAACTTTGAAAGGATTTTTAGACAAGTCAACCGAATCCACATTCTTGTCTACTATTTTGCATCCGAATCTGGATGCCTGGGACCTAAGCTCCATCATCATCTCTGGTCCAGTGATCCCCTCAGGATAGCCAGGATAATTCTCCACATCGCTGGTCAACATCAACTGTCCGCCACTTGCATATCCTGCAAACAACAGTGGGTTTAGCATTGCACGACCTGCGTATAATCCTGCAGTATAGCCTGCTGGACCTGAACCGATTATTATCACGTCATTAATATTAGACACCCAGACCCAATTACAAGGTTGCTAAAATCATTACGCCGGAATCAACCGTTCCATCTGGCAGAAATTATGAAACCGGTATGGCCCAGCATGTTAGTCTTTGGTCGGAGGGCATTTGATTTGGATTGCCAGTCTCGTTGAATGATCTCGACAATTTCAATTTCTTTCCACCCTTCCAGAGAAACTAAAAGGTTCTCCACCTGGTTCACCGTGGGAACGTAACTCAACATAAAGCCACCAACCCTCAAGGATCTCTTTGACCATTCAATAATCTCATTAGGATTAGGAAGATCCAATACGATTGCATCGGCCTCTATTTCTTTGGTCTTGTCTTCCAACTCACTGCTTCGGATTTCGACCAAATCTTTCCATGGACTCATTTCCAAGTTCTTCTCAGCTATTTTGAAGTGACGGGGATTATTCTCAAAAGTGATGACCTTACCATTTGGAGCTACGGCTTGGGCAAGCGCCAGAGTCAAGGCTGCCGAACCGCAACCTGCCTCGACTACAGTGCCTCCTGTTGCCAGACCTGACTTGTAGATCATCCAGGCTATATCTTTGGGCAGGACTATCTGAGGTCCACGTTTGAGATTAGATTGTACATCTGACAAGGCGTATCTTGCAATCAAGCACTTTTCACCCAGAAGATCAAACGCGGACCCTAGTTTTTGTCCCCGTACAGCTTCACCAGGGAAACGGCCAAAACCAGATATCTCGATTATCTCTGAATCTAAATCAACAAGGTGCGCCGAACCATTGATTATCAAAAGATTCCAATTGCTCATCAGAGCTAGCTAAGGTAATCAGCCTACCAAAAGCTTAGCGTTGGCCAGAGAATATTTCCAATCACTTGGAATAACGTTATTTGAACGATAATATTTGGCCAGGCGGAGTATCTTCGCTTCGGTAAGACGCAAAGAACGCATATTGTGATTATCTTTGTTGTTTACTTTCAGATGTTCTCCCAGACGAACTGCCTTTCGCATCAGATTGGTCAAGTCCTCAGGTAAGGATGGAGATGCCTTGTTCTCTTGCAAAATCTTCAATATTGATTTACCAGTAGCGAGTTTTACGCTAGGAACGGCGTGTGTGTCTCTCAAGGCAATTCCGATTTGTGACGTGGAAAGCCCCTCAGAAGACATTTTTATTATCTCTTTTTCCACATCTTTTGCCTTGGGTGACCACTTTGGGCTCTCTTTTCTAGTCTGCGGACTAGACCCGGAGCGTCCCCTGTGCCTTGCATGAATTCTTGCCATATATCCTAATCTCCTATGGAGAGAATGGCGCCAGTCAGACCGGTATAAAAACATTGGCACATTCAATAACCCGTGGTCCAGTAAAGCGCCAATTCTGTATTGGAATAAATCCTGTATGTAAAATCAGGCATGTACATGTAGTGATAATTCAGTACCAAAGAAAGCGTGGATGACTTGCCACTCATATCTGGCATGCCCAAATTAACGATGGACAATGATCTGTTCTGACCTATCTCGGATGAGAAGATTTCACGATTATTCCATTCCCATAAATGGTCTAAAGAATTCCAGTACATCTCTTTGACAGAAATCCGTTCAACCTCCATCCGTTCAATATCCACGAGTCCCTGTGACAATTGCAATGAATCCGATTGGGCCAGCATATCCGAATAAGCTGCAACTCTCCGCTCCCTTTTTGCATCATTGGATTCGAAAATGTCATTTTCCAGACTATCATCCATCCACTGCGCCGCGGAAATACTGCTATCACGGACATAGTAGGTGTAGAACTGGGCTTCTCTTTCATGAGCTGCAACTCTGTACCCAAGGTCTGCATATGAGAAAGAAACGAGAATAACCGTTAGAACCGAAAAGAGTGCAGCGATACGTCTGGGATGATCTTGAAGGTTATCCAGGAAAAAATCGAAACCGGGTGCCATGAAAAGGAGAATCCCAAAGGTCACCAGATAAGGGATGTAAATAATATCTGAAATGACAAATAAGGACAGGGCCAAATAGGACATTGAGAACAAATATCCTAGCTTGACGCGCCCTTCCTGAATCCAGAACACAATACCGAGGATAGCTATAAAAACAAAAGGACCGACATTTATCAGGTAATAGACTGCTAAATTTGCCAGAGATGACAAAACACCATTGCCACTGAAGAGATAGGCTCCAATAAGGTCGTCATCGGGGCTATAGGGAGAAAAATCCAGATACTGTAAATAGAATAGATAACCAGAGAAAAAGATTAGAAAACCCAGTGTTTGTCTACCAGCACGCTCACGGTTGGTAGCATTCTCCTGCCAATAAAATAGAAGATGGGCCACCAATAGGGCCAAAAGCATTCCCGGGAAAAGAAGGGCCATACGATGCAGCGATGGTAGGATCACGATGAACAATGATATCAATGCAATAAGACGAGAAGGATGCCGACCATATTTTGAATTTGATAATCTTAAAAGCAACCAGATAAAGAAGGGGAGGAGGGCTATGAACGTGAATCTGAGAGAAAATCTCCATAAAGAGAAGGTAAGGAATCTAGGTGCCAACGAAAAGCAGAGCGCCGCAAACCAACGACTTCGATAGTTATCTGTGAGCTCGCCTGAGAGCATGAAAAATCCAAATGTCGAGATCAGGGAGAGAAAGATGCTGTGGATGATAATATAATCGTGGATTGAAAGGCCTGTCACGGTCGTGACTGCTGACGCAAGAAGTGTAGCACCAAGCGGACTCGTTCCAGGAAATAGCCCATAAAGTGATAGAACTTCTTCAGCCCAAAATACCTGACCATGAGATATGATCGCCTTGGCCATGGAGATATAATAGAAATTGTCAGTGCCAGTGGGAGAGGGCGTGATAGGGTAACGTAACAGGAGTGTGAAAAGACCCAACAGAATCAGGCCGCTTTGCTTGACCGGACTTGGACTTTTCATGTTCTATCAGATGGATGATGTATTAAGCGTGTATGCTCGATAGAAATTGGTTATTTGTACTGCATATTTTTATATAGCGGATACTGTCATCTCAAAACATCTATTATGGGGGCGTAATTTGTCTATACCTGACACCAAGAATTACAGTCTGATGGCGTTGCTGCTTTTGACCGCTCTGCTAGTTGGAAAAAGTGTCAATGGATACCCTGGAGGTGGTGAGACTGGAGGAGATGAATGGGCCATGGAATCTATCGTTAAGGGTTGTACCTGCCATACTGATGAACAGCTCAATGAAGGAATGTACAGTCTGGATGGAATACCTAATACTTATGTTCCAGAAACCACTTACAACATAACACTAACCGTTAACGATACAA
>DQOP01000005.1 GCA_015658585.1 Candidatus Poseidoniales archaeon
GTCTTGCCTTTGGATGACAGGATGCTCAATTCTGGCATCATTGTATCCTCGGGTGAATGAATGCCTGGGCCATTAAGGTCACCGTAATCAGGGAACATCTGGCCAATCCTTGCCTCTGGGCTTTCGTCCAGCAAGTGCATATTGGTGAGAAGATGCATTCTGACCGTTGGTCGAATCAGTAGAGGATCGGCGTGGAAGCCGCCTTGAAGGCCCCCCTGGCTCCCGCAACTGTTCAGTTCTACGGTGTAGGAGAATGAACCCTGCATCCCATACTGGTAATCATTGATATCGCCAGATACCTTGTATCCACCCTGGTCTTTCCAGTTGCCATAACCTGTCAGGTTCATCAGGGGCTTGACCTGATTCTCCATGTAGAGTTCGTGTGGTGGATCCTGGTCCTTGTAGCCCCATGGCCAGATATAGAGTTCGGAACAGGAATGGTATGAAACGGAATTCATGATATTGTGTTTCATATCATGGTCCTCCGTCCGATAATTTCGTATATAGTCTCCGTTTGGATTCGTAACGAACATATCTGGCCAATTTTCTCTATCTATGCCATTCTGGTAGTCCTCAAGATAATCGTCTTGTGGATAATCCTCGTAAATGTCTAATCTCCAGGTCAGGTATTCGATAACCTGTGTTTCTGGTTCCGAGAATCCACCTTCACGGTCCTCGTCCACCTTTCCATCCTCATCGTCATCCGTGTGCTGAGCATCTGGTGGGTCTTCATCTACTCCTGTAACATCTCCCGTATTCTGATCACCTATAACGCATGGATTTGCAAAGAACCCCTCTTTACAATCACCATCATCGTCATTGAAATCACGTGGACCGTGATAAACATCGGAGCAGATATTGTCATCATCAACCGTAAATTCAGGTTCCAGATCGTCACCTATTAATGCCGTAAATTGTGTATTGTGTGACCACTCAAAGGCATAGTTCCGGTTAAGGTCTACTCCATCACACTCTCCACCATATCTGTCATCCTGGTCATTATCTCGCATGTTCTTTCTCCAGAAACGGCTAGGGTCTTCTCGGTCATACATGTACCCATCAGGATTCAGGATCGGGACGATCCAGATTTCCCGGTTATTGATCAGATGTGTTATCCGGGCTTCACTGGGATCTTCATCAATACCCTCATCTATAATTCCGTCACCATCGTTGTCTATACCATCAAATAATGCACGACCATATTCATCCACTCGACCTCCTTGTTCTCCATCGCCATCATTGTCGACTCCGTCAATCGGGTCTTCATTGATCAATCCATCCCCATCATTGTCAGTAGGTTCCATTCCGTAAAAATGGGTCAGGAAATAAACGAAATACAATGGAGTAACCACGGTCATCCATTCCCTTGCGTGGTGGTTTCCAACTATGAAAAATGTCTCTTCATCGGGATCATCATAAAAATCAGGCTCATTAGCTACATTATCAGATATCTTGATCCCTACAATCTCATTTCCCTGCCATGTTTGTCCGGCAGGAATCATGTCAGTCAAATAGTAAAATTCAACAATATGCGGATAATCGTTGGCAAATCTCTGCAATTCCGAAACGACCTCATAGTATTCATGGTAGTCATCAAACAGAACATCAAAAGGGAAGGTATCGGTTCGATTTATAGTATCATTACCGTCTACTGTAAATCCATTAGAGGTGTCTTCAGTCCTCTGAAAATCTTCGAATTCAATGGATCCCGTACTCATTGTGGTCAGGGTCAGCATAAGTGCCAAAGCGACTGATGAGAGTCGATTCATATTTTTAGCATGAGAGCCACATTATTATAAGATTTCATCAATACATATCTTCATTAATCTTGGGCATTGATAACGACTGATGCTCAAGTGCAAGGATTGTCCACATTGGTATGGTGGCGAGGATTTTGGTTATGGAAGTTGCAGGCTCAAGCTTCAGAGAGAAGAGAAGAAATTCCTGACCTTTGGACAACAGGATTGTGACGAGGGTCTTTCAGATGATTAAGGTCAGGGATATGAAGAAATCTGAACTTGTCTTTGCCAAGTCCCTTACTGATGCCGAAGAGTGGGGCAATTCGGATGAGGACTGGAATCGTCTTTTCAGAATAAGCATTCCATTGGTGGCTGTGGATGGAGACGATTTGGTAGGCGTTACTACTGCATTTGATTATGGTGTTCTGGGAATGATAGGGAACGTTGTTGTCTCCAAAGAGAGTAGAGGGAAGGGTGTTGGTCAGGAGTTGGTCAAGGAGGCTATGACAAGGCTTGAATCCTGTAAATCCGTCAGAGTCCATTCCAGGATGCAAGTTACTTCATTCTACAAGGATCTGGGTTTTCTTGCAGAGGGGATGTCGACTCAGTTTCGGCTTGATGCAAATATGAAATCCTTTCAGCCTTTTGATGTTGATTCAGAGACCAATATTGTCCCTGCGGAAGAATACTGGGATGAGATATTAGTGATGGATTTACGTCAGTTTGTCGGAGATCGTTCTCAATTCCTGAAAGAGATCAATGATTATCTTCCCCAGTGTTCCTTTGTTGCATTGGGAGAGGATGGTTCGGTCAAGGGTTTTATCATGGCCAAGGGTGAGGATTCCTGGTATGAAATTGGTCCCTGGATAGTGGAGTCTGGCTGCAAGAATTGGCAAGGTCTGTTGCAGGCCACAGTTCAGGCTATTCCAGATAATTCAACTGTAGAAATCTTTGTGCCAGCACCAAATTTCAGGGTCACCAGCTTGCTGGATTCAGTTGGTTACAGTGCCCACAGTTACTGCATGTCAATGTTCTACGGTGAGGATTGGCCAGATGAGGTCAATATCTGTGCCAGAGGTGGGGGAGACAAAGGTTGAAGCTATTCAATACCGCATCTGGGCAAAAGGAGGATTTTGCCCCTGATTCCAAGAAATTGGGGTTGTATATCTGTGGTCCCACGGTTTATTCGGACACTCATCTGGGTCATGCTAAATCCTACGTCTCATTCGATATCCTGAAAAGGTGGTTAGGATACAAGGGATATGAGGTAAATCACATACAGAATTTTACGGATGTATCTGACGAAACTGCACTCGGGGCCGCAAAGTCAAGTATGGACGAATTAGAATTCTCTCTTCAATACGAGAAAGAATTTCTGGGTAAAATGAAGCTACTTGCGAACACTTCTGCCACAAAATACACAAGGGCATCAGATTTTGTTGAGCAAATAGCTGCTGAATCCCGGAAATTGCTGGAGAAAGGGGAAGCCTACCAGACAGATCAGGGAATTTTCTTGCGTATCAAGCAGGAAGAGCATGGCAAATTATTGGGTGTCGTTCTTGAAGAATCACTGGCTCAAGGCACATCGGAAGTTGATCCCGGACCCAAGGAAAGTCCCCACGACACTTTGCTCTGGGGCCCACCTATTGAAGGTGGTAAAATCTGGGAATTCGAGGGATTACCGCCTGGTCGTCCGGGCTGGCATCTTGAATGTACACTGATGTCCTCATCAGAACTGGATTTGCCTATTGATATTCACTGGGGAGGTGTAGATCTGATCTATCCGCACCATGAATCCGAGATCATCCTTGCTGAGAAGATAGGATTGGGAAATTATTGTGATTTCTGGATGCATAATGGACTGATGGA
>DQOP01000079.1 GCA_015658585.1 Candidatus Poseidoniales archaeon
ATCTTTGCATGATTATAATGTACAACTTCAGGGCACGTTTCACGTAGAACGAGTCCACCAGCGTCTTCTACAATCTTGATTAATCCTTCTTTTTCTGCCTTTGCAAAATTTCCAGACGAAGTAAACAACCACAAGCGTCCTTTTGGCAATTCTTTTCCATCAACTAATTCCGCAGTTCTCTGAATCTCTTTATATGAGGCTTGAGGGCACCCTATAGTCACCAGATCAACTCTGTTCCTGGGCGCTAGTTCTGAATATCGTTTCTTAAGATCCATGGCTGTGAATCTGATGTCAGTATGGGAATCTGTGCTTCGGGGATTGTCAGTGAAACCATCAACAAACAACATTGGGCAGCCATAATTTGCAGCCGCAGCAGTCAATGCCTTTTTGCATTCTGAATTCAAATTATTGAGTCCAAATATTATCGGAATTGGCCCATATTCCATTTTCCATTGTGGCTGTATCTGTTTCCCAATCCAGTCTCCTAAGATTGAATAATCTACAGGTTCTTCCAAATCACAGTCTACTGTCACTGTCAGGTTTGGAATGCGATTCTCATCCAAAAGGAGCCCATATTCAGGCGTGAAACCACAAATTGCGGTTGCAATTGCGGACAATCCGGATTCTTGGTTTGTTCTCAGTTTTGTATATGAATTGGCAAAGCAGACGGCGTTTGATTCAGCCCAGGAAGCATTTCCTTCAATACTGAGATCATCATAAGGAGTACAAGACAATGTCAATTTTATTCCCAGTCGTTCGTAGGCATCCAGGATGTTTTGTTGTTTTTCGACATAGTCCTTTACAGGGATGTCCATTTCTTCGAATTTGCTCCTATCACAGCCTGCAGAATTCAGGGTCGTTTCAACCGCAGTTTCTGAATCCCCCTCTGCCATTAGGTCTTTCAAAAATCTGATTAATCCTTCCCCTCCAGTTAGGGGTGATACTCCAGATACATGGGCTGAGGTTACAGGTATAAGTCTTTTTGCACCCGCAGCTTCACCCAGGTCGACCAGTAACCTCATGGCCTTTTGTTTGGTGGAACCTTGGCCACCTTTCAACATATCATTTTGTTCGGAAGTTAGTATCATTTAATCTAGATATTCTTCCAGGTTCACCTGCATTCCCGGTTTTGTCTTGCTGAAATCATTTCGTTCCCGATCTAGAGGTATGGTACAATCAAATCCGACTTTGACGGTGCCTCTTGTCTTAGGGTCTGCACTGGGATCCAGAGACGAACCTTTGACTCCTGTTTTGATGACTAGATTCCTGTCGGCTTGAAAACGTGTAGCCATTGCCCATTCCACAGCCTGTGAATTAGTAACATCGATATCATCATCTACAATCCAAACGTGTTTCATGGAAGCGTGCCCGTCAAAAGCAGCTTCAATTGCCTTTCTTCCGTCATCTTCATTTTTCTTTTTGATAGATACCGCACCATGTAACCACGAACCTCCACCATGTGACATGAAAACGTCATGACATTCAACGACCTTGTTAACCGAATTGAATATGGTCGGTTCACGTGGCATCCCCATCAGGACCTTGTGTTCTGGACCACTAGGTAGTAGAGCATGGAATACAGAATCATCTCTGATGAAAATACGCTTAATTCTAGCCACTGGCTGCTTGCGTATTATATCCGGTGTCTCGGTCAGGTCAACAAATGGTCCCTCATCGTGCATTTCCCCGGTAAATTCGCATATCATTACCACTTCAGACTGAGGAATAGAATGACCTGCCAGTTCAATCACAGGGGAATCGGCCAGGGCATTTGCCACAGCCATTTCATCTTCCTCTATCCCTAAAGATGTTGCCGCACCTAACAAGACTGGAACAGAAACGCCATTGCAGTATGCAAACTCTTTGAGACCCCGTTTCATATAATCCATAAGATGCCTATCCAGAATTCTCATGACCATATGCTGATTATCAAGCTTCATTGCACGGTGAAAAGACAAATTCCTTCCATATTCCTCATCATTAGCCACGGCCATTGCCGAGGAAATGTATGCTCCCCCGTCTATGGGCTGATGTGTAAGTATCGGTAGTTTTTCAAGAGAGGCCTCGATTTCCTTGTATCCCTCTGCCTCTTTGACATCCGGTGTTTTGGTTTCCCTTATAGCCTTTGATATCTTTTCAAGAACCTCGTCTGGTGCACATTCAAGTCCCAAGGCTACCAGTTCTCGGCTTGAACAAATGTTGGTTATACATGGAAGAATACTTCCTTTCACGTTTTCCAGGTATAGAGGGGTATCACCTGCGTCCTCCATCAGGGCTGCAACTTCATAGACTGGATCAACCTCTTTGGTCACTCGTTGTAATCTTCCTTTTTCTTCTAGTAGGTCAACGAATTCTCTGAGATTCATACTTGTTCTCCGAATGAAGTCTGGTAGGCACTATATCCGGCTTCCGTTATCGCCTCACAAATTTTCTTTTGCGTTTCCTTATCTTCTGCAAGGGCGACCATATTTCCACCTCCACCACCTCCAGTCAGTTTGGCACCAAGGGCCCCTTTCTCACGTGCTATTTCGACAAGTTCTTCCAATATTTTATGCCCAACACCAATGGAGTTCAGTAATTCATGATTCTCATCCATTAATTCACCCACTTGTTCCGCATTGCCACTTTCGATTGCAATCTTTCCATTCCGAGTGATCTTCTCAATCTCATCAAAATATCCCTCCATCAAGCCGGGTTCATTTTGCCAAGCTTTTCTGACATTAGCCACGGTTTCCTTGGTCGGGGCCTCAATCCCGGTATCTCCTATGACCAGTCGGAAAAGTTTCCCTGGCTCAAAAGTTTCAGGATTCTGCCCTTTGATAAAGTACACTGGCATCTCATAGGCCACTACAGTGTTGTCAATTCCACTCGGAGTTCCGTGAACGATCTTCTCGGCTTCAAAGACAAGTTCTGATATCTCATTTGCATCCAAATCAACGCCCAAATGTCCAGATAAGGCTCTACAAACTGCAGTGGATGTGGCTGCGCTACTTCCCATTCCTGATCCTTGAGGAAGTTTGGAAGTGAGATTTATAGTAAGATTGGGCTCCTGTCTATCAGTTATAGCTAAGATAGATTGAGCAAGTACGCTGAATTGATTCTTGTCAGTGCTTAATTTAATTTTTTTGTTCACATCCATGGCGTTTATGGTAATTCCGTTCTCACCAGGTTCGCTCCAGGCAGTGGCTCTCATACCAGATACTGGAATTGCGATTGCAGGCTTGCCATAGACTACAGCATGTTCCCCAAAAAGAATGATTTTGCCAGGCGCGGTAAACCGACCTTCCATACTCTGTCGGAAATATGCGCACTTATACTGTTATCTGTCGTAAACGTATTAATACCCTTCCAATAGGAATCTATGGGTTTTTTTGATACGATAAGGCGCGGATGGACGCTTAGCAAGCTGAGTTTTTCCGTTGTAAAGGCAGATCCCGAGTTATTGCTTTACACGTTTTTATCGGCAATGATGGTTTTCGTTACGATTGCAGCAGCGGCATATCCTGGCTACGAAGCCGAGATTAAAGAAGGAAGCCACTGGGCCATGACAGATCCTGTAATAAATCCAGAAACTGGAGAAGAAGAAAGACAAACGACTAGTTCGTACATGGCCTGGATTTTTCTGACTTATATGATTGGCAGTATAATCGTAGTATTCTGGAATTCAGCAATAATCGCCAGTGCTCATGAAAGACTGACAGGTGGGGATCCAACTATAATGACCGGTATCAAAGTCGCCTTCAGTAGGATTCATATAATTATATTGTGGGGAATTATTGCCGGAACAGTTGGTCTTCTTCTTAGAATAGCTAGAGATGCAGCTAACAAGAATAGTAAAGGGCCAATCAAAATCGCTGCAATGGTAGTGTTATGGCTGGTCGAGATAGCATGGTGGATTTACACATTCTTTATCATACCAATGATTGTACCGGAGAAAAAAGGTATTAGAGAGGGGTTGAGAGATAGTCGCTCCCTATTCGGAAAAACTTGGGGTGAAAACGTAACAAGCGGTTTAGGAATAGGATTTATATCATTAGTTGGTATAGTTTTTTCCCTTGCTGTGGCAGGGCTAATTTTCTTCACTATATCTCCAATGGTAGGCATAATTGTAGCCGTAGCTTTGATTGGGATTATTGTTTTGTGGACAAATACTGCCGAAGTTGTGGTAGTCGCGGCCCTGTATGAGTTTTCCAAGACCGGAAAGATGCCAGATATGAATGGTAACGGAGCCAAGTTCGAAGAGGCCCTTCCATGGAAACCTAAATCTGGCTGGGCTAATGAGTCTGCTGAGACAAAAGCATGGCGTGAAGGAACTGGTTAGGCAGTAAACCAAAGGTTATAAGAATCCCCAGAATGAGGAATAATATGGACCGTATTGTGGTCGGTATAACCGGAGCCTCCGGAATTCCCTATGGAATACGCTTGCTCGAAGTACTGAAGGAGTTTGATGTAGAAGTCCACTTGACTTGCAGTCTTTCAGCAGAGTTGGTGAACAAGCACGAGGGTGATGGCCGTAGCTGGAAGTCGGTTCTTGCTTTGGCCGATGTAGTTCATGATAATGATAACCTTGCAGCCAGCATAGCATCAGGTTCCTTCAAAGCTAAGGCAATGGCTATTGTTCCTTGCTCAGGCACTACACTTGGCAAATTAGCGGCCGGAATATCAGATAATCTCGTTACACGTGCAGCGTTGGTCA
>DQOP01000081.1 GCA_015658585.1 Candidatus Poseidoniales archaeon
AAGAGGTCAAGAAAACTGCAATCAAGCTATCATTAAGAGTTAAGGGTTTCACTGACAGTAATAAGAAACAACTGAACAAAAAGAGAGGAGTGTCTGTAATAGAGGAAACCGATCTTGGGAAGCATACACGGATATTGCTGAAATTGAAAGAAAATTTGATTCCATGGGTGACCGATACGTTGGTCTCAAAAGGGGTCAAAATATTCTCCATAGAACCACAAACGAACTCATTGGAAGACGTTTTCCTCAAGGAAACAGGAAGTGATGATGACTAAATTGAATGACCTCCTCAAAAGGTACGAGGACTGGCGTCCTCTTATCATAGCACTGTCAATAATTGTGGTCATTGCAATATCCCATAAAATTTACTGGGAAACCACGACTGAAACCAATCCTGGAAAAATATGGGATGAGAAAACCTTTGCAATCGATGGCCCAGATGAAAACCAGATATGGAGGATAAAATTCGAACAGGAAGTTGATGATGAGATTATTTTCAAAGGGGTTCTAGAAACATCTCCCCGAAACGAAGTTTATCAGAATATTACAACAGGTGGATTCATAGAAGCTGAAGGGTTAGTGTACACGGAGGACCTATACGGCAAGACAATGCTCAATGTAGGAGGAATGAGAATACTGGTCAATGGAGATCTAAGCGGAGAATTCTTCGAGAGTGAAATTATCACAATCAGAGCACATCTAGTTGAAAATACAACTACTTTCCAGAATCCAAATGATGTGATCTTGATTCGGGAAGGATGGGAAGCTGAACCAGAAGACATCCAATTAGCATCAGATACTGATTATTATTTCTTCGGAACGGAAGTTCTGATACTTTTGTCTGGAACTTATCTATATCTTAAAAATATGAGGCATTTGAGAAACCAGTTGAAGCTCATCTGGCACCTTGCAAAATTTGAATTCAATAGCGGGATGAGATCATCGAGAATGGTGGTTCTGGGACTGTTCTTCTCGTTGTTCATCATAGGAATCGGATGGGTTCTGGGAGATATGCAGGACGCCGATCCTGAAACCTCATTCTTTGTAGAGAGTGGAAACCACGCACTACTACAGTTCTGCTTTTTCACCTTCTTTGTTGTATCTTTGGCAGCAATTGCCGTTTCAGTTGACTCATTTCACAAGGAAAGGCAGACTAACACGCTCAACATGCTTCTGGCTAGACCCATTACTCGTGAATCTATAGTCATAGGCAAGGCGCTGGGTTTGACCATGGTGGTGGGGGTTCCTGCTTTCGTGGCTCAATTGATCGGACTTTATCTCATGATATTGGAAGGTGATATACCTGCTATTAGTGGAATACTGGCCTTTCTTCTGTTTGGGCAGATCATGATCTTCACCATGGTTACATTCCAGCTTTGTTTTGCCGTAGCAGCACGGAGTGGAACGGATGTGGTGATCTATGGTTTGGGTGCCTGGTTACTTTTTGCCATAGTGTGGAACTTATTGGTATATGCTATCTCTTTCGTAATCGGAATAGAATTGACGGAGGGTTTCGAGACCAATCCTGAATATCAGGTCTTAGCAAGTCATTTAGGGCTCTTTAATCCAGGTTATGTTTATCAATTTGCGGTTGGTCTCTTAACTCATAGAACCATCGCTATAGACATGGGAGGAATCCCAGGATGGTTAGTTTTATTGGCACTTGTCCTA
This sequence comes from Candidatus Poseidoniales archaeon, assembly GCA_015658585.1. Taxonomy (GTDB): domain Archaea; phylum Thermoplasmatota; class Poseidoniia; order MGIII; family CG-Epi1; genus CG-Epi1. The sequence continues at coordinate 1,672 of DQOP01000081.1, forward strand.
TGGCCATTAACTTGCCTCAGGGCATCCACTTGGCTCTTCAAGAGGGAAATGAAAGGATGAGACGCGAACTGAATAGAGATGAAAACGCTGTAACTCATGTTATAGAATTTACTATCGCTCTGACTATATTCGTGCTTATACTCCAAGCTTTTCACTCTTCAATGAACTACCGAATCGGAATTGATCTGGACAACAATGATAACCGGGTTGTAATGGCCCGTGAAGTTATATCCGAATTAACCGGCTCCCAAGGTAAAATTGGGGAGGCTACCAACTGGGAAACACTCGAATTCGGGACTGGAACTGTTCAACTTAGAAACGGGGTTACCGTTGGTTTGTTGAATTCCAATGGAGAACTGGATTCTGCTAAATGTAAGGCCCTCGGTAAATTCCCATACACGGCACTGAGAGATGAGCTGGAAGTTGAAGCACAACTGAGAATTGAAATTCGAACTTTAGTTCCTGATGAGTCCGTCTGTTTATGGGGAGGGGATGCCAGCACTTCATCTATCAGTGTAAAGTCGGAGAGGTATATGTTGTACAACGATGGAACCAATACTCTACCTGCACTTCTGACAGTTACAGTCTACGAGGGAGCACCTCCAGTCAGCAATATCTATCTGACCGAAATTATGTACAACCCTTCGAGTAGCGGAGCCAACTATGAATGGGTAGAGGTCTACAATCCCAATACAATTGCAATTTACATCAGTAGCTGGACAATCTCCGATCTAAAAGAAAAGGATAGTATCATTCCAGAAGACGATGAGGCCATCACCATACCAGCCAAGAGTGCGGGAATACTAACTGCCTCACCTACTATTTTCAAGAGCACCTACGGAGACTACGCTTACGTTTTCTCGGTTGAGGATACCTCAATTGGAAATGGGCTGGATGATAAGGATAACCTAACTCTATCTAAAAATTCATTCAGTGATTTATTTAGCTATACCACCGATAAAGGTGCAAATGCAAATGGAAAGACACTAACACGTAGCTGTTACAATTGTGATGATTGGGCTGAAGCAGCTGAGAGCGCGGGAACTGTCTGATTATTCGAAAGCCTGAATACCTGTAATCCAACGACCCAGAATTAGATTGTGGATATCATGAGTACCCTCATAGGTGTAAACACTTTCCAAGTTTGCCATATGGCGCATAATTGGATACTCATTCAATATTCCATTAGCTCCGTGAATATCTCGGGACATACGTGCAATCTGGAGAGCGATATCAACATTGTTCATTTTGCCCAATGAGACCATCTCAGGAGTTGCCTTACCTTCATCTTTGGCACGACCAAGATGATAAGCTAACAACTGGCCTTTGGTAATTTCACGAAGCATCCAGGCCAACTTATTTTGAACTAATTGGAAACTTGCAATCGGCTTCTTGAACATTATCCTTGATTTAGAATAATCCACAGAGGAATGGTAACAACCCGTAGCAGCGCCCAATGAACCCCAGACAATACCAAAACGAGCCTGGGTCAAACAACTAAGTGGCCCCTTGAGACCCTGGACATCGGGTAGAATTCGGTCTTTGGGAATGCGGCAATCTTGGAAAACCAGCTCACTTGTGATTGAGGCCCTCAACGAATGCTTACCTTTCATTTCAGGTGCTGTGAAACCCGAATCGCCCTTCTCGACTATAAAACCACGGATCTTACCATCCAGTTTAGCCCAAACAACCGCCAGATCCGCGATTGTCCCATTAGTGATCCACATCTTGGCGCCATTGAGAACATAGGAATCACCGTCTTCCACTGCTTTAGTCTCCATACCGCTAGGATCTGAACCGTGGTCAGGTTCTGTCAAACCAAAACACCCAATCAACTCCCCTCTGGCCATACCTGGTAAATATTTCTGTTTCTGTTCCTCTGAGCCAAAGGCGTGAATAGGGTACATTGACAATGAACCCTGAACTGAAACACAGCTTCGAATGGCCGAATCTCCACGCTCCAATTCCTGGCATATCAGACCGTATGCTACATTGGACATCCCGGCACAGTCATAACCCTTCAAATTACAGCCAAAAAGACCCATAGTCCCAATCTCGGACATCAGCTCCATTGGGAATGTGCCTTTAGCGTAATGATTCTCTATTATTGGAATAACCTTTTCGTCGACCCATTCGCGAACCAAGTCGCGAACCATGGTCTCCTCCTCAGTCAGATGCTGCTCGATGTTGTAAAAGTCAACACCCTCGTATCGTGACATTTGAATCTAGTTTGGGTAGGGACTATATATCTTTTACATTAACTTGGTGGACGTGATTAAATACAACGTGCAAATAGGGTACCAATGGAGGAAATCTGGACTGAAAAATACCGCCCTTCAAATCTTTCAGAAGTGGTTGGTCAGACCCCTATAACAGACCGACTGAAAAATTATGTTAAGGAACGATCAATGCCTCATCTTCTCTTTGCAGGGCCTGCTGGAACCGGGAAAACCACCTGTGCTCTAGCACTGGCCAAAGAGCTATTCGGGGAATTATGGAAACACAATCTTCATGAATTGAATGCTTCAGACGAAAGGGGAATCGACGTTGTAAGGGGCAAGATCAAGGAATTTGCGAGAACTGCACCACTAGGGGAGGACGGATTCAAAATTATATTCCTGGATGAGGCAGACGCACTGACCGGGGCTGCACAGGCCGCATTGAGGAGAACCATGGAAAAATATTCCAGAACCTGCCGATTCGTGATGTCCTGTAACTTTTCGTCCAAGATCATAGATCCTATTCAGTCCAGATGCGCGGTCTTCAGATTCAGGCCCCTCAAAGCCGAGGATGTTGAAAGATACCTGAAATTTGTTGCTGTCAAAGAAGAATTGAATATAGATAAGGAAGCATATGAGTCACTGACCTATCTTGCTCAAGGCGATCTTAGAAGAGCAATTAATGGACTACAGATGGCTGCGGCTGCCAACGTAGATATAACTCCGGATGTGGTCTACCAGGCAGTAGCCGCTGCAAGACCTGAAGAGGTCAAGGAAGCACTTGAGATGTCCCTGAATAACAATTTTGCAGGAGCCAGGGAAAGGTTGGATACCCTGCAAATAACTTATGGACTGGCTGGAGAAGATGTGATACGCCAGATGCACCGAACTGTAAGAGACCTAGAAGTCCCAGACACTATCAAAGTCCAAATGATAGAAAAATTAGCCGAGGCGGATTTCAGATTATCAGAGGGTGCCAATTCAAGAATTCAGATAGAAGCGGTCATTGCTAACTTTGCCGTGCTCGGACGACATATACCTGAACCATAGACAAAAAGGTTTACAAACAACCCGCTTGCGGCCCGTGGAACTGATTCGGAAATTCCGAACCATTGATGGGAAATTTGAAAGTCGGGAGAAGCGTAACTTTCTAACTATCGATGACTTCAAAATTAAAGGCAAGGTACTGCTCCTGAGAGTAGATGTCAATTCGTCCATAGATCCGGAAACGGGGCGAATCCTGGATGATACCAGAATAAGAAGACACTCGAAAACCGTAGAAGAGCTTTCCGAATTGGAAGCCCGGATTGTCATTCTCTCGCACCAGTCGAGACCTGGAAAGCAGGATTTTGTTAATCTGGAAAAACATGCCGAGAGAATGTCAGAAATCATAAGTAAAAAAATCAAATTTATACCTGATATCTGGGGAGAACTAGCCGTAAAGTCCATAAAATCAATGAAAGACGGAGAAATCATAATGCTCAATAACGTGAGATTTGATGAACAGGAAATTTCTTTAAAAAAGTTCAACGGGAAAGATTTCGTACCTCAGTCTAAGGCCAAAATGGTTGAAGTCCTCGCACCTCTGGCCTCACTTTTCGTGAATGACGCTTTCGCAACCGCACATAGATGTCAACCCTCATTAGTTGGATTTGCCGAAAAACTTCCTACAGCGGCAGGACGGGTTATGCAAAGAGAACTGGATTATCTAGGAAAAGCCATTGATTCTGGACCCACCCCCCGTATTGCATTGTTAGGTGGAAGTAAAGCTACAGATTCTGTGACGATTGCCAATAACTTTCTAGAAAAAGGAGTCAGCGAGGTCCTAACAGGGGGTGTTGTTGCAAATATATTCCTTATAGCTTCCGGCGTAGATATCGGAAAGCCAAGCACCGAATTCATCATTCAACATATATCTGAATATGAAGAAGTAATAGATAGCGCAAGAAAACTAATTGATAATTATGGCAAAAGAATGGTGTTACCGACAGACGTTGCGATAAATGAAAATGGACTCAGGAGAGGAATATCTGTAGAAGAACTACCAACGGAACATGCCGTTTATGATATCGGACTGGACACACTCGTTAGTTATATAGAAAAAATAGAGAGAGCAGAAACCATAATCTCCAACGGACCTATGGGTCTATTCGAAAATCCTGAGTTTGCAGCAGGAACAAGAGAAACGTTCAATGCAATGGCAAATAGTAAAGGAATCACAGTAGTTGGGGGTGGAGAGACTACAATGGCCTTCAACCAAATGGGTTTATCATCAAAGATTGAACATCTGTCAACTGGTGGTGGATCATGCATTTCCTTCATGTCGGGGGAGACAATGCCTGCTCTGGAAGCAATGCGACGTAGCAAAATAAGATACGAAAGCAAATAGTGGAGCCACCGGGGGGATTTGAACCCCCGACCTACTGATTACGAATCAGTCGCTATACCGAGCTAAGCCACGGTGGCACGTGAATACCTCAGGAATCTTGGATTAAATGATTTAGGCCTCAAAAAAACGATGAATCTCGGGTATAATATCGTCCGTTGCTTCCAATTCAGGAGCGTATTCTAAAAATCTACCTGCACGGCTATCTGTAATTATGATAAAACCTTTGTCTGTTTCGGAACGGACAACCCGTCCTGCCGCCTGAAGCAATTTTCGAATAGCGGGAGATTCAACAGCGAATTCCCAGCCTCGCCCATCAAATAAAACGTCATAATAATGTTGTAAAGCCTCTTGACGTACTCCCGGAGCAGGATAAGGAATGCCAACGATGACTGCCATTTCCAGTGAAGTGTCTGGATAATCGATTCCCTCAGCTAACCTGCCGCCCATTACTCCCGCTAGAACCGCACCACTATCTGATTTGAAACTCTCGACTGTACGCATCAATTCTTCTTGTTCCATACCATGGTACTCGCGGTATACCGGTTTTGACAAATTTAACTTCTCCAGTGCTGACTCCAACAATTTATAGGAAGGAAAGAACAGGGCAATATTGCCATTGAAACTGGTTGTAATTGAATCCAGCCTTTCAATCAACTTGTCCCAGACCCGAGGATTACTATTTAATTCGGCGTAAGATGTTGTCACATCCTTTAGATATAACATCTTTTTGTTATCACGTGGAAACGACGAAACCTGCTTTTCCAAAATTGTATCAGGGCGCAAACCCACCAGATCCCGGAACATTTCCAGAGGACTAATAGTCCCCGACATTGAAACAACCCCTGCCGTGGAATCCAGAAAACCAGTCATGACTCTTGGATCCAAACAGACGGTCTCCAACCTTTGAGGGTCCTTTCCCACCAACTTTATCGAATGACTTTCCATCAAATCTAACCAACGGCAAAAAAAATCACCAACTGAGCCAACGTAAGAGCGCGGCCGTTTGCCATGATCCAACAGATTCTGTCGAATCAGTTGCCCCATCTTGGCTATCTCCGAAGAATCTCTCTTGAGATTATACAATGTCATCTTCCCCAAGGACATCATCTCAGTCTCGAAAGTCGGAACTTCTGAATCCGGAGCGACCAAATGTGATGGCAAGAGTCCCTCCTCATCATTGTCTGGAATATGATAATCACTAAGGGATTCAATCGAGGCTTCCACCAGATTAAGGAAAGAAGTTGTATGTCTGCCATCTGCAAGCTGTAAACCATATTTGTTAGATTCGACCACGGCTCTGTTGATTGTTTCGATAGTTAGCGACTCGGAAGCCGCGCTTCTTGCCCAGTCCGGTAGATTATGGGCTTCATCCACAATAACTATGACTTTGTCGAGGGAGGTGTCCATTCTTCCTAACATAAACTTACGTATGAATTCTTCAAAAAAATAGACGTAAGGGACGATAACTACCTTAGCCTCCTTGAGCATCAATTTGTTAAGCTCATAAGGACATAGACCGGCATCTTCAACTTGTTCTGCAAATTCTTCGGCTGTCAGAATGTCGGATGACCACTGCTCGACCAATGAATTACTTCCCTGAAGAAGTTTACGGTAGAAACGACAACCGGCTTCTCCCATTTTGGATTGCATTTTCAATGATTTACATATCTTTGACTTCTCGACCCAATTAGATTTCTTGAGTTCCTTGTCGTATTTTTGTTCAGGACATAAGGATCCACGACCCTGGAATGCAACCACACTAATGGAATGACCTGCTTTTCTGAATTGTTGGAGTTCATGAACCACTTGTTTCTGTTGAGAATTGGTACGGACACAATAGACTATCCTCAGATTATTTTCTATAGCTACGGGCAGAACCGCCGCAAGGGAACAAAACGTCTTTCCACTTCCCGTAGGAGACTCCAGAACAATATGACCCTGATTCCTGATTGCCGAATTTATCCGCTCTATTATCTCTGATTGATTGCCACGTGGGGAATAGGGTAGTTTCAATTTTAACGGGACCAGATATCTTCTGGGATCTCATCATAGACTGAAGGCTCCTCGTCCTCGGGAGCATACTTGGGACCCGAGTCCATGCGTCCCTGTATCTCCGAGATCTTCAGTAACCAGTAGTGGATTCTCCACTCACGACCATCATATAAGGTGGTCTCCTCCCTCTCAGTCTCCATTAGACCTGCATCCTCTAACATGTAAAACGTGTCCCGATCCTCAGGATGCAGAACATTGTCGATAATGCGATCACTATAACCAAAGAAATTAAGGATGTGCTCTGCCAAGTAATTAGACTCATCCTTACCCATATGAGAATACTCCGGACTGTAATTTATTGCTGCTGCAAGTGTCTCTGTCGTTAAAACTACCAATTGAAGGCCCCTACTCTCATCGGCTTTGTCATGGGTCTTATATTAATCTGTTGTAGGTATCATCAATAATTTATAGATAGTAATGGGGTAATGAGCAGTGGATGAAGACAACGAACTGTGGGAATTGGTACGCAAAAGGGTTTTCAATGAGGATCCTGAAGAAAACCTCGCAAATATTGAAGAAACCATCGAAAACAATGATGTAAAAGAACAAGAGGAAATAAATCAGATTCATGAAGAACTGGCCGAATCATTCATTCCTAATCTGGCATCAATAAGCCTGTTCAAGGAAGGGATATTTGCCGGTTTCATATACATTTTTGTAATAATGATTGTCTTGGGTATATTGACCATACCGGGTTCAATTACTGCTGCAGTGGGAGGATTCTTTGGAGGCAGGAAAGCTGGAGACCCAGCAAGAGCCTTAACCGCTGCTATGTTACCATTCCTAATAATTGCTGGATTGTATTTTCTGGCCTCGACCGGGGCACTGCCTCCTGGTTCGGGACCAAATGATGTGGCTGAAGAAATCGGGGACCTGATAGGTCATAATCCCGGTGAAGACAATCTTGGTCCAATATCCAAAATGCCAGATAGCAATTCCTCGGTCTTTATCTCAGTAGTAACCTTCGCGTTTATTGGAGGATTGGTCCAGACAGAAAAAGATAACCGGCCCGAACGAAAAAATACAAATCAGCTATAGCTCGGCCTTCGGTGACAATCCGATCTGCAATCTTTTGATCTATCCGGAAATTTGGACCTAACATCTTTTGCTTACGGAGTGAATGGTGGGCCGGCCCATCCACTGGCAATATCCCAATAATAGGTTTGAGCTGCGATAAGTAATAGAATTGACATTATGATGAGCGGAAGGCCATTTCTCACAAAATCACTTGGCCTAGGGATGCCTGAAGCCTGAACAATCAAATTGGGCGGAGTACCAAATGAGGTCATAAAAGCAAAAGCTGTACTGATAGCAGTTATTATTGCGATGAGGGCCAAATTGAAATCAGCGGCATAGCCAACTGCAAGAGTAATTGGTACCAAAATAGCTGCGGCAGCTCCATCACTCATTACATTGGTCAACAGAACAGTGACGACAATTATCATTAAAATTACAACCGTGTCTCCACCAATATCTGAACCATAATCGGCCAACTTATAGAGACCGCCAGCTAACCAAGCGGCAGCCCCATGCTCGACCATGGCTTTACCCATTGTCAATGCAGCACCATAGATGAACATTACCCCCCACCTAAGGCGCTGACGACTATCTTCCCATTCTAGTACGCCTGTGACATGCATCAATATACCGCCTATCATCGCACAGGTTCCCAATGTCAGTCCATTGGAACCTGAGGTCAAGAAAAGAAAGAAGGTCAAACCAAGAATCGAAAGCGCAATCAATTGTCGATCATCAATGGAATGAGTTGACTCACTGTAGTAGTCTATGCTACGATAGCTAACTTTATTCACCATTATCAAAGTGAGAAATACTAGAGGGACCAAAGCTATAGTCAACGGGGCTGCCAAGATTACCCACTGAACATAGGATATTCGAATATCATAGATCTCTTCCAAGAATCCCATGGCAATAACGTTCCTGGCTCCTCCAGAAGGTGTTGCTAGGCCAGCAATAGAACACGAAAACGCTACAGCCAATACTAACGCAATCATCTCGTTAGGTCGCTTGCGAATTTCTGTCTTGTCAGCTATAGTAAGCACGATGGGGAGCATGATGGCAGCTACACTGTGATCGGGAATTATGGCTGCCATAAAACTGCATATCACTATTGTTCCAAATATCAGGGAATAATTAGAACCGGTGAAAGGCCGCAGTAATTTTTGGATTATCAAATTCTCCGCACCCGATTTTGAAATTCCCTGAGCCATAATCAATGAACCCAGAATCATGAAAACCGAATCTGAAGCATACGAGGAGAAAGCAGCGTCCCGTTCCTCTCCCAGAAGGACCAGAGCCACTCCGGCCATTAATGCAGTAACTGGTAATGGGAAAGTCTCAGATACCCAAAGATAGATTATGAATAGAAAAAGTGTGAAAACATTGCGACCTCCTGGATTGAGGCCATCAGCAAACAGGAATAACAATAAGTGAATGAAAGAAACTATCATGAAACCTGCACCGAACTTTCTGAAAGTTGAATTACGATAGAGGCGGTAAATTGCGTGCTGTCTAGCTTTGGAATCAAGCAAATCTGTTTGGAGATTCAAACGAGTTCTTCGACGCTTAAGCTGATCGGCCCTGGCAGGTACTATGTGTTCTTCTTCCATTGACTCTGCTACAATCTCCAGACTGTCCAGCATATCCTCAAATTCTTGGTCTGGGCTCATCTTAACACACAAACGGGCACTGCGGCACTCAACACTAGTTGATGAAACAGAGTATCACTTACTGCGTCCTCAACATCTGGTAAAATCACAATCCTAGCTCCTTCTTGTCTTAAAACCGAATTGGTTATTGCCCTTCTGGTCTTGAATAGACTCAGGGGGATTATGGTTGATGTAATATGGAAATCTCCACCTAAACTGGTTCTTAGTTCGGACACGGCCCCATCAAGGGCTTCAGCTCCACCAAAGATTTCCGAGCCTAAGTGCAAAAATTCTATGTCACATCCAAATTTGCGTGCAAAGGTCTCAATCATTTTCAATCCACGTTCTGGTAGTTCAGGCCCATCGAAAACGACCAGAGCTGGTGAGCCCGGACCTGGTAAAGGATGGTCCTCGCGAACGACAAAGGCATGTAAAGACTCTGAATCCAGAATCCGTTCAACCTCAGAACCTGTGAATAATCTAGTAATCACTGATCTAAAGGGACCTAGAACAAGGGTGTCTGCAATTCCCTCACCAATCATTTGAGCCAAAACCTTGCGTCTCTTACCTGTCTTCAGCATTGGTGTAATCTTGACGTCCGTGATTCCTTCAATCAACTGACCAAGCTGCCGTTTAACAAGTGTTGCAAAACCTTTGCTAGTCTCATCAGAAGCTGTCATGGTACCTGTCTTAGAAGGATTACTAACAAAAATTGCAGTCAATGGAATATTCAGTCGTTTAGCCAATGCAATAGCATATTCTCTGGAAGGCTTCAATCGTTTGGAAGGGTCAATAGGCAGCAACAATTTATCGAACATTTCAGGTTGTAATCAACGCAACGTATATTTAACCCTGCCCAGTGAGCGCAGCCTGAAATTCTATTTCAGGACGGAAAAAACGTTTGGCCAAAGTCACAAGAACCAAAGTCAGGGACAAGTGGAAGGGTAAAATGTGGTACAGACTACATGCCCCCGCTATGTTCAATTACGCAGTAATGGCACACACACCTGCCAATAGTCCGGAAGTTGTCAACGGTAGAATCACGGAAATCCCACTCGAACAACTTACAGGTGATTATAATCAAAAGAATTTTATGATAAAGTTCAGGGTAAACAAAACTCGTGGAAACAACGCCTTCACGTCGTTTGACGGCCATCGTTTGACCTCTGATTACAAAAGAGCATTAACTCGTAGAAGAAACAGTCGAATCGACTGTAATTTCGTACTAAATCTGCAAGATGATGTACAAATCAGAATTAAACCTATTATTCTAGTAGACAAGCGTATCAAGAAATCTCAGGAGAAACTTCTGAGAGCTATCACTCATGAATTCATTGAAAAAGATCTTTCCAAAATGAGCCTGTCAGAGACCCTGAAAAAGATATATTCTGGAGACCTAAGTAAAGAAGTCTCAGCCGCACTGAAAACCACCTATCCGACCAAGAGAGTCGAGATCTCCAAGATAAACGTAATGAATCCAGCCAGCCTAATGGAAGTACCACCTGAAGATGAAGAACTACAAAGAATTCTGGAAGAGGCTGAAAAAGGAACAACCGAGAAGAAAGATGAGGTTGTTGAAGACACTGAAACCGAGAAAGAAAAGACAGCGGATGACGAAATTGATCACAATTCAATGAAGGTTGCGGAACTAAAGGAATTGTTGAAAGAAAGGGAATTACCTGTTTCTGGAACAAAGGCTGAACTAATCGAAAGACTCCAAACTTGAATAACAAGAAATGGGAGCTTTTACCATTCTGGTTTCCAAAGTCAAAAAGGGACCAAATCTGGGCAATTGTATTCACTTCACTGACAATACTAAGTATTGATTGGTGGAACTGGGATTCAGGCCAGCGCTTTGGAGAATGGATACCTACCTGGATTGTTTACCTAGTTCTTATCCAATTCGCATTGGCATATTCTGTCTGGAAATTCTCAAGGGAGTGGCAGAAAGATGAGTGACCTAGTGACAATCCTGATCATTCTTGCCATCTACTTAATCATATCAGTAGGGATTGGAATATACGGAAGAAGCAAGAATAATAGCGCTGAGGATTACTTTGTAGCTTCCAGAAAAATAAGCCCATGGATTCTTTTTTGCACACTGGCTGCGACTAATTTCTCGGCTTTCTTCTTCCTGGGTTTTGCAGGGGCCAGTTATCGTACAGGATGGGGTTTCTATGGAATAATGGCAATGGGGACATCTCTGGTTGGTCTTTCGATATTGTTATTGGGAGTACCAATTCACAAACTGGGAAAAGAAAAAGGATATGTCACTCCTCCTGAACTAATAGCTGGTGAAACCAACTCGAAATATCTGGGATGGTTGTATGGAACTGTGCTGGTCGTCTTCACGCTACCCTATTTGGCCACACAACCAATGGGGGCTGGTATCCTACTGGAAACATTGTCAGG
>DQOP01000113.1 GCA_015658585.1 Candidatus Poseidoniales archaeon
AATGGTCTTGGTTCTACAATAGTAAGGTTTAAACGACACTAATTCTTCGCGATACATGGATTCTACATCCCTCATAGGAATGTCATTAGTTTGTGCCATGGGTGCGATGTCACCTGGTCCTAGTTTGGCGGTGGTTCTGAGGAACACCATTTCTGGAGGACGTACACAAGGTGTAATGACCGGAATAGGGCATGGTATTGGATTTGGAATATATGCTCTGATGGCCATCATGGGTCTTTCAGCGCTTCTTTTGGCCAATGAAAATGTTTTCAACCTGTTGCAGTGGGCTGGAGCCGCAGTTCTTCTATGGTTGGCCTACAATATGTTGACTCATCATTCCTCAGGTCCGGCAGAAGAACATGAAAGTCAAGGCCGTAAGGGTTTTGCTGAGGGATTCATGATAGCTTTTCTAAATCCTAAGATCCTGGTATTCCTGGTGGCGGTCTTCAGTCAATTCATAGATCCAGAGATGAGCAATCCAGATCGTGTAGTTATGGCTCTAATTGCTGGAATTATTGATACGACCTGGTACGTCCTAGTAGCAGCAGTTCTAGCCGGCACTTCACTTATTGATCAATTGAGGGCCAATGCCGTCCTGATTGATCGTTCAATAGGTACGGTTCTGCTGATGCTTGCAGTCTTGCTTGTAGCTAAGACACTCGGGTTAGACATATCTTAATATCTAGCACTAGCTAGAGTTTTCAATGTCCACGACTCATAGGATAGTCTATGATGATTCTTCTGAGTTGTCTGGAATTGAGGATGAATCTGTGGACCTGGTTGTTACTTCACCACCCTACCCGATGATTGCCATGTGGGATGAAATGTTTGGTGAATTAGATGAAAATATATTAAATTTGATGAAAGACGGAAATTACGACGATGCATTCGAACTTATGCACAAACAATTGGACAAGACATGGAATTCAGTTTACCGTGTTTTGAAGAATGGAGGTATTGCGTGTATAAATATTGGAGATTCCACGAGGACATTTGAAGGCGTGTTCAAGCTTTACAATTCTCACTCCAGGATTCTCAACTCCTGTTTATCAATTGGTTTTGAATCCTTACCGTCCATAATATGGCGAAAGTCAACCAATGCTCCAAACAAATTCATGGGATCTGGAATGTACCCCGTTGGTTCACATGTCACGCTTGAACACGAGCACATTTTAATCTTGCGAAAGGGTCCTAGGCGTATCTTTGATAGTCCCGAATCCAAATCTAATAGAAATTTGAGCGCCTTCTTCTGGGAAGAAAGAAACAAGTGGTTCTCGGACATCTGGTTTGATGTCCATGGTAAATTACAGAACATAGATGTATCAAGAGAACGCAGTGCTGCCTATCCATTTGAGTTGGCATCGCGTCTGATAAACATGTTTTCTGTCAAGAACGATCTAGTTCTGGATCCCTTTTTAGGTACTGGAACTACAACTAAAGCAGCTCTTTGTTCGGAGAGAAATTCAATTGGTTTTGAGAGAGATGATACTCTCTCTGAATTGATAGATAAGGAGATACGCGAATCCCGTGATTTTTGCAATAATTATGTTGAAGAAAGGCTAGACCGGCACTTGGAATTTATCGAGATTAGAATTGAGTCAGGCAAGGAAGCCAAACACAAGTTGAATAATCATGAAGGCTATTGTGTCAGTTCCCAGGAAGTGGACATTGTTTTGAGCAAAATATCAGATATTGAAATTTCATCCTCAGGTTATGAAGTTCTCTACGAACCGTTAGACCGTTGATTGACTTTCGATAGTGTTTACTGTTTTCCATACCCATATTGGTCCCACTATTGCAGACACTCCGACTGAGATTGCAATTGAGTACCAGATCCAAACAATATCATATCCATTATTTGCAAAGTAGTAAGCCAATGGTGCTGAAATCAGTAGAACTCTCAGAGCCGTAATGACTAGAACCGGCAGGCCTTGTCCTAATCCCTGCATAATTCTTCCACAAGGCATGGCTATGCCTACGAAGGGATATGCAAAGCAAAGTGTTCTTAGAGCTCCAATACCAATTTCCTCAATCTCGGGGTCATCTGTGAACAGGCCCATAATATATGGTGCTGCAATGAAAACAACTAGTGATGCAGCGGCAACAATTGTGAAAGCTCTGCTAATACCATAGACAATGATTTGCCTAACCTTATCCATTCTTTTGGCGCCTGTAAACATTCCAACCGTCGTTACGAGACCTGTTGCAATTCCCATTATTGGCAAAAACATCAACATGTCAAGCCTACTTGAAATTGTGTATGCAGCTACTGCATCAGGACCGTATCCATCTATTAAAATATAATTGAAGACTCCCTGTCCAAAGGCCATAATTATCATTGAAATCGATGACGGTATTCCCACCCACAATATTTCTTTCATCAATCCTGTTGAGAATGTAAAATTACGGAGGTCGAAACTGATATAGGCATGATCTTTCCAGAAAAGCATGTAAACAAAGATTGAGAAGACAACGATTTGTGATACGACCGTCGCCGCTGCAGCTCCTTCAACGCCTAGCCCCAGCCCAAATCCACCATATCTCTCCAGATTGAAAATAAATATTGGATCCAGGATTATGTTCAATATTGTTCCTATTGCAGCAACCATTACTGGAAATTTCATATCTCCTTCTCCCGCCAAGATTGAACGGAATACAATCGAAAAAATGATAAAGGTCATTCCGTAACATGTGACCCTAAGATAACTCCATGATTCATCAAGCATTTCGTCTGGAGAACCAAGTGCAGAAAGGATGTCTTTTCCCAGGGCCAGACCTCCAATTGTTAGTACAATTCCTAGGAAAAGTCCAAGCAATATTCCATGTTCAGCTGAGTTATCCGCCTTGCGCTTATCTTCTGCTCCAATAGCCCTTGATATAGATGAAGTTACCCCTGTTCCGACACCGAATGTTATCCCCATCACAAAAAAATAGAGTGGCATGTTGAAAGCAATAGCAGTTATTGATGCCCCACCAAGCTGTCCAATAAACAGCATATCCACTATGGAGTACATTGTCTGTATGGCCATTCCAGCCATAACTGGCAGGGCTATGCTCCAGAGAGCTTTCTCAGGTTTATCCAAGAATTCCTGAAGGCGTGATTCATCTTTCCCTCTCACTTATGGGTAGACGCACAATTATTCTATAAAAAGGTTGATTTTTACAGTCTATAATTTAGGCGAATCTAACGCTTAAGGTTATATTCCTGATTATAGGCTCAGATTTTAGTGAACTTGGACGATGATGAGGAAGATATCAATCCTCCAACCGAATTGTATGCTTATCACGCTACCAGTTCGTTTGCAAATGATACTGCGTTGCCCTATCTTAGTTACTTTGCGGTGAGGTTAGGAGCGTCTTTCGAGCAGATTGCATGGATGACTTCTATGATGAACCTCATACCCAATGCACTTCAATATTTCTGGGGATGGATCTCAGATAAGAAATTGATAAGAACGTATTGGATTATTGGAGGTTCGATTCTGGCATCTTTGGCGCTCTACCAGTTGTCCAAAGT
>DQOP01000088.1 GCA_015658585.1 Candidatus Poseidoniales archaeon
CATCAGACAAGCCAAGTCGAGAACCCAATAGGGAATCTCCAAATAACCATGGAGGAATAAAGAGCAAACCACCCCAAAGTATCATGATCCATGATAACTTCTCTTGGACAGCATGTTTTAGGTCATGCATATTCATTGTGTTGTAGAAGCCCATAGCCAGACCTAGAGTAACATAAAACAGACCAATTCCCCCTGTAGCGAGGAGCATGAAACCAACATCAGCTGAATCCGACTTGTGAAGTACAAATGGTAGTTCATGGGCTAACCAGTGTATTTCAAATCCAAAAGCCTCGGCAAACAGGAATGTACCAAAGAAGAAAGCTGAGAAACCTGCAAGACGTATTATCTTACCAAGCTGTAACAATTCATCACTGTGACCATACTTTTTAACTAAAAGATGACCCAGCAAGAAGTAGAAGAATCCATATCCCAAGTCACCGATCATCAATCCAAAGAATAAAGGATAACCAAAGAAAAGGAGTACTGATGGATCCAATTCACGATGTTTAGGTATTCCATAAAGTTTGGTAAATAACTCGAATGGGCGAACCATGGGTGGATTGTCCAACTTTACGGGGGGTTCATCATCAGAGGATTCTAACTGAATATCTACATTCAGGCCCTCCAATGAAGTTTTCAATCCTTCACATTCTTTTTCAGGAACCCAACCATCCAGAACGAATGCATTTTTGCTCAAGGCAAGTTTGAGAGGCAGACTTGATTTCTCGGATTGGGCGGCAAAATGTTCCTCGGCTATGACCAACCATTGGCCATGACGTTTGTTCAAAGCTTCCAATTCATGTCCCAAAGCCTCAACTTTCCCCTCCAAATTTTGCATCTCGGATTCAAGCGCAACCATCTCATCACTTATTATTCCTTCTCCAGTCGGCAAATCAAGGCTTTTGAAACCAGCCTTTACCAATTGTTGTTCGACCTCTTCATGACCATCAGTTGGAACAAAAACAGCAATCATATCATCTTTACGTACGGTTTCTGCATTGGGTATTGAAACCTCAGTCTTGGAAGATAAGGTTCCTGTCAAAACGCTCATACTCTTGAAGCCGGAAAAAGACTCAAGATTGATACCCAGAGGTTCAAATTGCTCTAAGGACCCCAAACGATTCATCCCGTCTTTCAACTTTTGTGCCGAATCTCGGTGATTTTTATGGATCGCTAATATATTCTTTTCCAGACCATCAAGTTTTTCAAAGACTTCCTCTTCAACGGAATTTGCATTTTTAATTCCTACTGGTGAACCTGCATCTATATCAAGAATCTTTATCAGTGATCTTATCCTAACTAGATATTCGGAAACCTTGGCGCCATAATCCAAAGTGGCGCCAGCTGAGAAACCCTCATCTTCACCACCATAATCCTCTAGGTGGACCAAGCGTTTCTGGGATAAAATATGAGAAACATCTGGCAAGTCCTGATTTAAGCCACAAATGACTACTCTGGTCATTGGTTCAGGCTTAAGCATCAACTGACTCCAAAAACATCTTCACGAAATTATCTGCCGCCTTCTCACTTTTCTTGCTTACTTGGGACTGCATCTTTTTGATGTCAGTCATGCCTTCTTTCAGCAATTTGTCCTTCTTCTTGGAAATATCTTTCTTTGCCTTGTCAAGATCTTTAGAAGCTTTAATCTCTGCTTTGTTTCTCGCATCGGAGATAACAGAATGGCCTTTAGTCTCAGCATTCCGAAGTGCTTCACTACGTTCTTTCTCTGCTCCTTCCAAGGAACTTTCAGCAGTTTGTTCGGCCTGCTTAATCTTAATCAATAAATCGTTGCGTGACATGTCTAAAATAACGACCATTTCCCACTTTAAAACCCCTATAAAAACATAGGGTCATTATTACGCATATTTTGAATAAGTTTTCTGAAAAAATAACGTGCATTCTTAAATTCCCTAGTCTGGTGGCAAAACCTCGGGCCCGTAGATCAGCCTGGAAGATCGCCTGCTTTGCAAGCAGGAGGCCTCGGGTTCAAATCCCGACGGGTCCACCATTATTCTAAACATATTTTTTTATCCCAATGCTCATAGCGTTGCATGCGTTCCCTTATTGCCGTATTGGTGGCCTCGTTAGTTGCGCTTCAACCTATGCTTTCATTTGATGATAGTTCGAATGAAATTAATGTTGTTGGATTCTCCTCCCAATCCATTTCAGAAGAAATGAATTGGTGGAAAGACACCCGCATGGACAGAGACAAGAATTATCGACACGATATTCTGGATATGGCTCTTGAGCAAGGAAAATTTGTGGTTGATGGTAAGATTTCAGTCCTAGTTGATTTCGATCATATGCCTACTGAATCTGATGAAAGTTTATTAATTGAGGAAGTGGGTTTCATCCCAAGTTGGCGTTTCCATCATATTCCTATCATATCAGGTTTGATAGATGTTAACCGAATAGATGATTTACTTGAAGTTGAAGGTGTTGTTTTCTTGACGCTTAATGGGGAATTACATGTTCTCTTAGATAATGCCATTGAAATTCACCACGTGGATACAGTTTGGGATTTTGGTTACACTGGAGAAGGAATTAGTGTAGCAATTATTGATACAGGAATTGATCCCAACCATGTAAGCATAAACGACTTTGATGATGATCCTGCTACCAACGATCCAAAGGTTGTAGCATTTTATGACGCTCTTGATGATAGTGGAGATGATGGTAGCGGAACCTCACAAGCATATGATGATCATGGACACGGTTCACATTGTGCAGGCATAACTGCTGGAACAGGCGCAATTGATGAGGGACCTATGAGTACTGGTGAACAACTATATCGAGGAGTGGCACCCGGTGCTTCTTTGGTGGGTGTCAAAGTATTGGATGGTGGTGGAAGTGGAAGTTTTGCTGAAGTAATGCGCGGTATGGAGTGGACGATTGATAACCAGATAAAATACAATATTCGTTCTGCATCAATGTCTCTTGGAGGTCCCTGGATGGCCGAACTGACACAAGAACAGGAAGAACGTGTTACTACACTTGCCAACGAAATGGTAGCCCATGGAATCTCATTGATGATTGCGGCCGGCAATTCTGCAGCGTATGGTACCATAGGTACGCCAGGAGCAGCTAAGGATGTGATTACTGTAGGAGCAACGGAAGATAGTCGTCAATTAGCGGTATATTCAAGCAAAGGTCCAACCCATGAAGGTCAGATCAAGCCAAACATCGCAGCCATCGGTTCAGCCGTAATGTCCGTTGAAGCCAATAGTGGTAATGGTTATGTCTCAATGTCTGGAACAAGTATGGCAACACCTATGGTTGCTGGAATGGCAGTTCTCTTGCATCAGGCCAATCCAGATTTGCAACCCTTAATGATTCGTAGTATCCTAGAAACTACAGCAGAATATAAGTGGTTGAGCCACCCTGTAAGACCCAACAATGACTACGGTTGGGGTTTTGTGGAGATGGACATGGCCCTGGAGGAAGCAATCAAGTATGATGCCTCCATATCGGTCGAACTTGATCCTGAAACTCCAATAATCTACTATGAGGGTAATGAAACAGATGGTGGTAATGATACTGCATCAAGGTTTTTTGTACATGAAAACGGTAAATTATATGTCAGTGCAATTGGCAATGTTTCACAGATTGAATGGAGAAATGTCTTGATAGAGGACACATGGCATTCCGTTGATTCACTCACTGAGATAGACGTAATGGATACGAATCTGGGAACTGGCAATCACACAATCTGGGTCCGGGCAGTTAGTTCAGATGGAATAAGTGCACCGATAACCATTCCTTTGAATGTGGGTGACCCCATTTCCAAGAAGACGGAAGATTCACCTTCATTCTCATTCGGTTTTGTGATTCTGGCTACATCAATAGCTGCTCTGTTCAGGTCGAATAAAAGACAAGCATAGCTTACCGGATTCC
>DQOP01000096.1 GCA_015658585.1 Candidatus Poseidoniales archaeon
GTACTGGCCCCCCACAAGGCAGATTCGGGAACTTCCATAGGCCCCATTGTGTCGGATTCAGTCCGGGTGTAAGGATCTGAGGGAAGGCTACCCGTAAGAGACAATGAGCTTCCTGATTTTTTGCTGGAACTGCCCTTAATTGACTTCCGCATCTTTTCCTTTCGACTTTCGGGGCACTCGAACATTCCATATTTTGGAAAACGGACGTGGCCTTCAGACAAATTATCCAGATGGACTTGGAGCATTGAATTGATTGAAAGATCAGAATAGCATGCTTCAACGTAATTCTGGAGTTCATCCCTGACATTTTTTGTTACCCTTATAGAAGTATAGCTCACTTTTGCCATATTATCGTCAGGCAAAGACTTCTATAAAAGAATATGCATTTTGCATACATATACATATTGCATACATAATGATTATGGAAAAGAGCCCTCTTTTTAAGTTTTTCCAATATTATTTGCCTAAACTGGGGCGTAAGGCGGAGGATTGTGTGGATCCCAGCATGTAACAAAGGATTCATCCAGTTCATCCAGTTTCGCCATCACTGAATCTGAGATATTAAAATCAAAAACTGAAAAATTCTCGATAATCCTGCTTTTGTTAACTGATTTGGGAAGAACGACCATTCCCCGTTGAATAGACCACCGAATCAAGACCTGAGCGGGAGTTTTGCCAAGCTCTTCGGAAATTGCCCCTAATTTAGGCTCATCCAACCGTTTGGCATGCGCCAGAGGACTATAAGCCTCGATAATGATATTCTTAGAATTACAATAATCCAGAAGCTCTTTCTGATAATAGTAAGGGTGAAACTCGACCTGGTTAACTGCAGGTAAAATACCAAATTTAGCCTCTATCTCAGCCAGATGTTCAATTGTAAAATTACTGACCCCTATGGATTTGCATAAACCTCTCTCACGTAACTCAATGAATGCCTTCCAAGAATGATTTCTCTTTTCCCTGAGAGGCCAATGGATCAGATAAAGGTCAATATAATCGCAATTCAGTCGATTCAGACTCTTTTCACAAGCCTCGATAGTGCTTTCAAACCCTTCGTCCTCCCACCTGAGCTTTGTCGTCACGAAGACGTCTCCTCTATTCACTCCCGAATCTCTAACGGCACTTCCAACACTTTCTTCATTCCCATATGCTCGAGCAGTATCTATGTGCCTGTATCCGGCCTCAATGGAATCAAGTACTGCTTGATAAGTTGCCTCACCAGGTTCTGATTTCCAGGTGCCCAATCCAACGACAGGTATCTGGAAGTTATCATTCATCTTCAGGAACAATTGATCCGTCATAAAGCCCCAAAGGGCAGGTCCTAAATTAATTACACCATCAATCTATTTTTAGAAACTTAACCAACGTATCGTGTAAAGTCCCATTCGAGATTAGCCATTCCCTATTACTCATCATGTAAGGATGGCCCTCAAAATCGGTTACCTTCCCACCTGCTTCCTCAACGATAAGGATACCTCCAGCCATATCCCAGGAATGCAGGCCTGATGCGACATAGCCATCTATACGTCCTGCAGCAACATAGGCTAACGATAAGGCGGCAGAACCTGTCTTCCGGATTGAATGGGATTCGTATTCCAGACGGATGAATCTTTCCAACATATTCTTGAACATTTGTGACTCCTTATCATGAGGAAATCCGGACGAAAAAAGGGCCTTATGCAAAGTATCGACAGACGTGACAGACAACTTCTGGGGAGTACCTGTATTGTGCAAATCATTCATGTAGGCCCCATTTCCCTTGGCGGCAAAGTACAATTCATCCCTAAATGGATCTGCCAAAACCCCTACCAATACCTCATCTTCCAGGCATAATCCAATTGATGGTCCACAGAAAGGGTATGAATGAGAAAAATTAGTGGTTCCATCCAGAGGATCCACTATCCAGACCTTTTCACCAGGAAAATTGGTACCTTCCTCGGCAATTATACCAAAATCCGGAGTTTCAGAACGAAGGATCTTGACTATTTCTTCCTCGCATCTTTTGTCTGTGTCAGTGACTACATCAACTCTGGATTTGTATTCGATACCCTCTGGATTGCCAAAAGTCTCAAGAATTATCTCTGATGCTCGAATTACGGCTTTAATTGCTACTTGTAAGGCATCTACTGACAAAGAAAATCAACTACTCCCTCGAACAAGGCCCGACCATCCCCGGGCCCATCCGGATTACGACCCGAGGATGTCCAGTCCGTATGTTGCCAGCCATGGAAAACCCGCTCCGGATGAGGCATCATACCCAGAACATTCCCCTTGGGATTTGTAATTCCTGCAATATCATAGGCTGCACCATTGGGATTCCAAGGATAACCGGGATTGCTCCCGCCATTCTGATCACAATAACGGAAAGCAACCTGATTTCCATCCTGGATCTCTGTAAATTTTGATTCATCCATCATGAGTTTGCCCTCGGCATGGGCATTGGGTATTGACAATACTTGACTGGTCTTGTAATTCTTTGTGAAAAAACTCTGGGAACTGGACTCCACGGAAAGATGGACGTGACGAGCCTCAAAACGACTGGAATCATTTGTATGGAGAACGGCTTCGGGAACTTCACTAGAACCCGAATCCGTACCGGGAAGGGCACCTAATTCCACCAGGATCTGAAAACCGTTGCAAACTCCTAGAATTGGCCGACCTTCATTTATATACTCATCGACTTGAGACTTCAATCCCGATTTTACACGTGAAGCAAAGATGGCACCAGCCCTGACATAGTCACCAGAACTGAATCCTCCCGGGAAATAAAGGGCATCGAAATCCATGATGTTTCTGCGCTCCGATCGCTCGACCTCACCAATCAATTGTTTAAGGTGAACTTTCTCCGTATTGCATCCCAAAGACGAAAAAGCCAGAGCTGATTCGTCTTCGCAATTAGTCCCTTCAATTCGTAGAACTCCAACTCGGATATCAGATGGGTCGGGCATTACATTTTCCCATTAGAAATGGGGATAAAACCATGACCTAAGAAATATCGGGGAAAAATATGGGAATCTCGCGCTCGGCGCTAGCTACACTATCCGAACCATGGATGACATTCTCATCAAGAAGCAGACCAAAATCACCGCGAATCGTACCTGGTGCTGCCTCTGCAGGATCTGTTGCACCAATTAGTTTTCTGGCTATCGAGACTGCGGATGGGCCGGACCAGACTGTTGCAACCACAGGTCCAGAATGAATATAATCTATCAAATTGACGTAGAATGGTTTGCCCTCATGTTCCTTGTAGAGTTCCCTTGACTGCTCAGACGATACATTGAGTCGACGCATGGCTTCCATATTGAGGCCAGTATCCTCGAAACGTGACAATATGATACCTATCAGATCCCTACGGACTGCGTCTGGCTTGAGCATGATGTAAGTCCTTTCGGTGCTCACTTCTCTCTCTTTTTACGTGCCGTATCGGTCCATCTGGTACGAGCTGGCACTCTATTCAATTTCAAGAAATTCTTCTTGGCCTTGGAACTTATGAAATACAGGACCTGACCGGTCTTCTTGACATACATCATTCCCGTTCCCGGGGGAATCGGTTTGCCGGTAAAGGAGCAGGTCTTGGTCTCTGCCATTTTCCTATCTCCTATCCAGGGCCTTGGCCTCTCTGGATGAATCCAGTAACAAAAGCTGGTCTCCTACATCAATAGGACCAACCACGTTGCGTCGAATAATACGGCCACGGTCATCCCCGGCTAAAACCCGGACTTTCACTGATGAGGATTCGCCCCTCATTCCCGTACGCCCGAGAATCTCAACTACTTGTGCCGGAATGCCGTCCATATCTCTTATTTCTTGGCAGCTTCAATTGCCTTTATGACCTCTTCCAGAGATCCCTTTTTCTTTCCAATTTCGGTGATTGCAACAGCTGCAGTGGTAACCTTGAGTCCTGCGGCTCTTCCAAGTTCATCCTGTGAGGGGACGTAAGTGTAAGGTATCTGTTTTTCCTCACACAGCATTGGAAGATGTGCCAAAATCTCCGGAGGCTCAACATCAAGGGCCATTACGACCAGTTTTGCCTGACCTCTCTCGATCAACTTGGTTACTTCATTGGAACCTTTGCGAACCTTGCCCCCATCACGAGCTGTTTCGGTGGCCAGATATGCCTTCTCTGATAGCTCCGTTGGAGCCTCATATGTTACGAATAACGGTTTTGCCATTTTTTACCTCTTTCAGACGACTGTCTTCATTAATCACGGGTTTATCACGTGGGTCCGCGTCTACGAAAGGGGGGCTATTTAAACATGCTCGAAATGCACGATAACATGGGTATCACAGTATACACCACTGCCCCTGATGAGAAGTGCGCGGAGGAGATAGCCAAAGGCGTTGTCAAAGCCAAACTGGCGGCCTGTTGCAACTTCTGGCCAGTGAGAACTGTATACTCCTGGGAAGGGAAAATGAAAGATGATACGGAACATGTTCTGTTCATCAAGACCTCCAAGGATAAATTCAAGGACCTCGAAAAGTATATTGTTAAGAACCACCCATACTCAATGCCTGCAATCGTATCACTCCCCTGGGATGATGCGCATGAACCATACAAGAATTGGGTAGAGAAAAATGAATGAATATGATGTGATCGTCTGTGGCGGAGGTCCAAGCGGGGCTACAACTGCATTTTATGCTGCCAAGGCCGGAATGAAGGTACTGGTCATAGACAAGTCCAAATTCCCAAGAGACAAGGCCTGTGGAGGTTTGCTTACTGCCAGACTGTTTGATGAGTTGCCTGAACTGGAGCCCTACATCAAGCCAATAATCGAATGTGCCTCTAACGATGTCAATCTCTATTCGCCATCCATGAAATACAAGATCGATTTCGAATTTCCGGAAGGAACTCCCTGGAATATAACCCGGGAAGTCTTCGATAATGCAGTTCTCGAGGCTGCAGGAGACGTCGGGGCCGAGATCATGACGCAAACAAGGGTCAGTGACTTCGAATTCAATGGCGGTGTGACAGTGAAAACATCCAAGGGCGACTTCAATTCTAAAATGGTAATTGGAGCTACCGGGCCCAATGACAAATTGGCATCAATGGTCAGGGATAAAAGAAATATCAAGCCCTGGAATGATAATCAGATGGGGACGGCCCTGATGTGGGAACCTGTGGTTGGAAAAGATTTTGTTGACAAGAATTATAGTGACAAGAGATCCCTGCTGGTACACTTCAAACCAGGTGGTATCGATGGATATGGATGGGTCTTTCCGAAGCAGGAGATCCTGAATATCGGATTTGGAGGATATAATCGAGCCATCAAATCGATCAAGGTCAAGGAGATCTGGGAGGATTACATCAATCTGCTCAAGAAAGACGGCTATTTCCCCAAGGATCAGGCTACTCCTCCTGTGAAGGGAGCACCTCTTCCTCTGGCAGGCCCACTGAAGGCTACGACCATGGACCATACTTTGCTGGTTGGGGACTCAGCAGGAATGGTGTCGCCATTATCTGGTGAAGGAATCTACTATGGGATGCATGCGGGAAAGATTGCAATCGATACGATCCAGAACGCATTGGAAACCAATGATTTCTCGCAGAAGAATCTGGACCAATACCATCGAGACTGGAGCAAAGCATTTGGAAAGGAATTGAAGGACCTGTCGTTCTTTGCATACCTGGCCTTGAAAATACCTGAAAGGATGGTATACTATGGTTCCCGGGACGATAAATTGTGCGAGATATTTGCCGACCTCTTCCTGGGTGTGACCCCTGGTGGGTTGGGAAAAAGAAAGCCGATTAGCCGAGCAATGTATGATGCGATAAGATATCCATACTTCGGTCTAGGTTAATCCTGTTACCACATCACAATCATTGACATGAAAAACATAATGACTGATACAAACATCATTATTAACCAAAATAAAACCCGTGTGTTGGAATTTGTTACTACCTCAATTCTGGATGTGTTATCTGCTACCTCAGTATCGGAAGGCTGAAAAAATAAACTAAACATCTTAGAAACCGTGAAGAGGAAGAGTATGGGAGAAAGGCAAAGTCCAAAAATACCCAAAAGACCGCCGCCATTGTTTGAAAGGTAGGATGGCTGGCATAAAGGATTCATGCTACGGCCTGAGGGACTAAACATGTTTGTTGAAAATTTTGCTAACTCTTCCCTGGTTCCATTCACAGCATTTGGATTCTTTATGAAACTCACACTTGCCCGTAACGTCGTGCAATTGTTTAGATATATATCATCAGGAATAAACTGACCTGTTAAATTGTAAACATATTCGCCAGTATTATTTGCAAAAAACTGATGAGATGCGTTTGCCACGGCATTTTGGTACGCCAAGTGTATTATCTCATAACTGAAGGCATACTCTGTGCCGTTCTCAAGGTTAGCTGCTATGAAAGCAAAAGTAAAGTTTTCGCCAAGTGCTACATCCATTTTCCAGCCATTATCGGTTATGTTAGTTTGATACACTTCGTAATATTCACAATCTTCCCACGTACCATTCTCATCAGTCACCGTTTCGCAGTCTCTCCCTTCCCAATCCATCCAACCTGGATTTACAGAAATTGAAATTGTTTCTTCCCCAGCTGAAACACCAGCAAACAAACTAAACAAGACCAAAAATGAACAAAACAAGATTGGAAGCCTAGTCATTACTCAGCGATTCTTCAGGGACATTATACGTCTATTCGAAGTAAGATATTCTCCGAATCTGTCGAGTCCTTCCTGGATCAATGCAGGTGCATGATTCTTCTGGTAATTCTCCAGGGACTCCCGGCTATCCAGATGATACCTGATCGACCAATGGACCTTGCCATCCTCCGAGTCGCAAACGAACCATTCCGCGCCCTGAAATCCCTCTATCTCCAGTATCTGCTCTATGTGGGGCTCCAGCCATTCTGCATATTCGTCCGCTGCAATTGAATCGACCTGCAAATTTACCTCGTAGACTATCATATTGGCCTGAACATGAATCGGTATTAATTATCGTCTCCATAGATGCTGGATGGCGGAGATAATCAGGGAATTCATCAAAACCTTCAGGCATGAGCTTGCACAGAAGGATACGGAGCATGCTGTCTTTCATGGATCCTGGGACTGGCATTCTGCTGCGCACAGCCACTGGGCATTACTGGAAAGCGCACATCTCATGGACGACGAGGAAAGCCTGGAATGGGTCCTACAGAGATTACATGGCAAGGGGATGAAGGAGGAATTCCAGTACCTGCGGCAGAATCCAGATTTCGAGATGCCCTATGGGCGGGCCTGGCTCCTGCGCCTGATACTGCGACTGGAAGAATTGACGGGAAACAGCGACCACAGGGACTCGACCCAGGAGGTCGCACTGGGACTCCGTAAATGGTTATCCAGTTCCGAGATGAAGCCTTCGATACCCGAATACAAGAATCCATCCTGGGCATTGGTACAACTGCATGCCTGGGCAACCCATTCTGGAGATCAGGGAACAATCGACTGGATAAATGAGGTAACCGAGAAATATTTTACCGGAAATGAACTGGATCTGGGACGGGATACGAAAAAAGGCGAATTCTTCTCCCTCTGGTCACTCCAGGCCTTGCTGATCTTCTCTGTTCTGGGACCTGAAAGATTGAAGAGCTGGCTGGATTCACAAAAAATAGATGATGTTCAGGTCGTCAAGGAACTGTTGTCCGACCATCATCTCTCCATCAATGCTTCAAGGGCATGGGGCTTCCATGCCTTGTATTCTGCAACGGGGGATGAGAAGTGGCAAAGCGCATACGTGGAACATGTACGGGCCGCCATGGAACTACATTCGGAATGGAAAGATAACAGGAGCGCGTATTCGCACTGGGTCCCTCAATTCACTCTGTATGCCATACTGATCGCCTACTAGGCGAAAATACGTTCCACTATCCAGGTCGCATCGAAGGGCATGATGTCTCCATATCCCTGCCCGATCCCTATGAACGCGATCGGTTGACCAATCGCCGAGGATATGCTCAGGGCAGCTCCACCCTTGGCATCCACATCCAGCTTGTTCAGGACAACTGCGTCAATACCGAC
>DQOP01000077.1 GCA_015658585.1 Candidatus Poseidoniales archaeon
ACTGGAATCGCTCAAGTGGTAGAGATAGTTCAGCAACTTAGAGGTGATGCAGGAAAAAGACAAGTCAAAGATGCCAAAATAGGACTGGCGGAAAATCATGGCGGTACAGCAGCAACTGCTGTAGTACATATACTGGAGGCGGATTAATGTCGGTACCAAGATTCTGGAGAGAGATAGAATCACGCTACAACCTGGTCGGATCCCATTGTAAGATAACAAATACCTACCACTACCCCAAGAGAAGTTTTAATCCAGAGGCTGGAAGGGAATCAATAGGAAATATGGAAGATTACGAATTCAAGGGTAATGGAAAAGTGATAAACTCGACCGTAGTCCATCAGGCTCAGACAGGTTACGAGATGTTCGGACCTTATTGTATAGCAATAATTGAATTAGAAGAAGGGCCAAGAGTAACTTCCCAAGTGGTGGATTGTGAACCGGAAATAGTCAAACCTGGAATGAAAGTCAAATCTGTGTTCAGAAAACTTGGAGAGGATAGTGAAAGTGGAATTCTCCATTACGGAACCAAGTTCATATTGGATGAAGTTCTGGAAACCGAAAGAGACGAAAATGATGACATGGCTGACGTTGAACTATGATTAGATACTTATATATCTGTAGTCAATCCCTTCGCATAAGATAAATGGCGGCCAAAAAAACCAAAAAGCTCTCAGACCCTCGTGTCTGGATTAAGGATTTAGATATCGAAACTACAGCGGATATAGCGATACCTAAGATGATGGTTGATCAAGTCATTGGTCAAGAACAGGGTGTTGCGATTGTAAGGAAAGCGGCTGAACAAAAACGGCATGTCATGTTAATCGGGGATCCGGGCACTGGAAAATCAATGTTGGCTCGATCAATATCTGAACTATTACCCAAAGAGGAATTACAAGATGTACTGGTTTATCACAATGATGAGGATAATAATGAACCAAGAGTGAGAATCGTACCCGCTGGTAAAGGCAAAGAGATTGTTCAGATCCAGAAAGCTCAAGCAATGATTGAAAAGGAGAAAAAAGCCAAATCACAAATGATGATTGTGTTTATGATAGTCGGTTTCGGTGCTCTTTGGTTTGCCCTGAGCGGGTTTAGCAATCCCATGATCATTTTTTACAGTTTGATAGCTGCAGCGTTTGTTTTCATGGCCATGAGATATACGAACCAAAAAAATGAAACTGCAAATGTTCCAAAAGGACTTGTTTTGCACAATCCTGACGCAGAGGCCGCTTTTATTGATGCTACTGGTACTCATGCAGGTGCATTGCTGGGAGACGTAAGACATGATCCATTCCAATCTGGCGGTTTAGAGACACCAGCCCATGATCGTGTCGAAGCAGGAGCGATACACAAGGCACACAGAGGCGTCTTGTTTGTCGATGAAATTAATCTTCTAAGGATAGAGTCACAGCAATCTTTGCTAACAGCAATACAAGAGGGCGAATTCTCAATTTCCGGGCAATCTGAGAGGTCTGCTGGAGCGATGACCAAAACCGAACCAGTACCCTGTGATTTTGTTCTTGTAGCAGCTGGAAATCTGGATGCGATAAAGGGGATGCATCCTGCACTCAGGAGTCGAATCCGAGGATATGGATATGAAGTCTACATGAATTCAACTATTCCAGATTCTCAGGAGAATCGTGAAAAGTTGGTCCGATTTATCGCGCAAGAAGTAGCAAAAGATGAAAAAATTGGGCACTTCTCCAGAGAAGCAATCGGTGAGATTATACATGAAGCTCAACGAAGGGCAGGGCGCCAATTACACCTGAGTCTGAGACTTAGGGAACTAGGAGGTCTGGTCAGAGTTGCGGGTGATATTGCCAGAGAATTAGGTGACGAGAAGGTCACCGCTGAACATGTCGTTAAAGCCAAGAAAATAGCTAAACCACTCGAACAGCAGATCGCAGATCGTTATGTTGAGAGGCGTAAGGACTACAAGACTTACTCAGTTAAAGGTTCAGAAATAGGGATGGTCAACGGTTTAGCAGTAATGGGTGGCGATTTAGGAATGTCCGAGATGGCTGGTATTCTAATGCCTATAGTAGCTGCAATAACTCCAGCCCAAACAAAAGATCATGGAAGAGTGGTGGCAACGGGTAAGTTAGGTGAAATCGCTAAAGAAGCTGTAGAAAATGTGTCTGCCTTGATTAAGAAATACACTGGTGAAGACATTACAAAATATGATATACACGTTCAATTTATAGGTACATACGAAGGCGTAGAAGGTGATTCTGCATCAATTTCTATCGCAACTGCCGTAATTTCTGCTTTGGAAAATGCTGAAGTGGATCAGACTGTTGCTTTGACAGGATCATTGAGTATAAGGGGGCGAGTATTGCCTGTAGGGGGAGTAACTGCAAAAATAGAAGCCGCCGTGGAAACAGGTGTGACCAAGGTAATCATACCAGCTATGAATATGCAAGACGTTATTCTAGATACCAAATACAAGGATATGGTCAAAATAATTCCTGTTTCGACATTGAGAGAGGTCTTGGATAATATACTGGTGCCCGGTCCCCGAAAAGAAGGATTGTTAGATAATCTGGCAAAATTCCTTCCAAGTACTAATGCTTCTAAGAAAGTTGGAAACCCAACTGCTTAGAACTCTCTTATCTCTCCAAAATTCTCTAGGGCTGAACGTAGTCCTAATACATCATCCGATGTTGCAATAATAGAGGTACCTAAATGAGCAACGGAAGCGACAGCTCCCATTGGTACTTGCTCAAGGATCTCAGAAAGACTATCATTCATCAAGCCTGCCTTTTCAGTGAACAAGCGCCCTGTCTTGATTGCTGTCCGAAGATTTACATTGGTCAATTGAATTCCTAAGGATGCTGTGTTTATTATCTCAGTCCACTCTGAATTATTAAGGATCTGAGAGGTATCTCGCCCTAATCCGGAAAGGCAAATTATCATTTTATCTTTAACTGGATAAGTACTGACCTCACCACCATAACCTGGACTCTCTCTTATGACAATTGATGG
The DNA here is from genome assembly GCA_015658585.1 of Candidatus Poseidoniales archaeon. Taxonomy (GTDB): domain Archaea; phylum Thermoplasmatota; class Poseidoniia; order MGIII; family CG-Epi1; genus CG-Epi1. The sequence continues at coordinate 2,986 of DQOP01000077.1, forward strand.
AAAAATATTTTCTTTCAAGGATGCTGATATCGCCATTACATCACCTAGTCCTGTCTTGTATTCAACTTCAGCCTGATGAGCTGCCTTTACAGATTTTTCAATATCCTTTTCTAATTCTAGACAGGCGGCCAAAGCTGACGAACCGGAAATTCCCAGACCAAAACCTAGAGGAAGATCTCTTCTCAAATAAATGGTAAGACCTTGATTTCCAAAACCTATCAGTTCTAAGGCACGTGATGTGACGGGATCCTTGATTTGCTTGCCACCGCATATCACTACATTCTCTGAGGATTCAGATTGCTCGTCGACAACAGCACAATGAACTCCTTGAGGCAATACTAATCCTATACCTGTAGAACCCATCTTCAAAGGATCCTCATCAGGCCAGACTGCAAATGTTAAGCTGACATGCCCGGGTACAAAACTCATATCGTCTCTTGGTACAATTTAATAGTCTTATCAATGGTGTTATCCCATGTTCTTCTTGAAGAAGCATAGACGTAAGCGGACTCAGATAATTCATCAAGAAGTTTCCCATTCTTCAGAATCTTAGCCACGGCGTCAGCCATCTGCCCCGATTTTACCAGAAGTGCATGACCTTGTGTAGCCTCTCTTACTGAAGGGAGTGATGTAGCAACTACAGGTAACTTGCAACCCATGTATTCGTATATTTTTAGCGGAGAAAATCCATAGTCCACGTTGGGATAGGGGGCCACGCCAACATCGGCTTCAACCAAAAGACGAGGAACGTCAGCCCTTTCAAGCCTTCCAATATGAAACAAATTGGCCAATTCCGGAAGATTTTTACCATATCCACCTCCAGCAACAACAACGTTCAGTTCCGGGTTCAATTTTGCTATCTCTACCAATTCATCAGTTCCATGCCAGGGCCCTAGGGCCCCTACAAAAACAACAATCTTACCTTTCAGTCCTAATCTTTCCCTTAAACCTAGCGGTTCTACGTCAGGAGAAAACAAATCATTCTCGTAACCATTCTGAATAACTGTGAAATTGTTGGCCTTGGGATTCCACTTAGAAATCTGTTCTCTGAGAACCGTACTAACTGTGAAACCACTATCTGCTTTTTCTATTTGTTCCCTACACGAACGGATTGCTTTTTCATTATAGGGCCAAAGTTTGGCAATCCTGGTTGCTGATAATTCAGAGCGCATCCAGTTGTCGTCAACCTGTAATACCGATCTTACGCCTGCTTCAGATGCTGCCCTAACTCCTGAACCTGCAAAGATATATCCTCTATCATGAACTAAATCATATTCTCCAGTCTTTAATTCGGTCAATACTTTCTGGTATGAAATTCGAGTGAAAATGATTCTTTCAAAAGGTATTCTTGGATCAACAATTGGTATAAATTTAAGGTTAGGACTCAAATTGGACGTATCTGCATTATTAGAATCATATCTACAAATTAAAGTGATATCTATACCGCGTTTTGCTAGACCATTTGCTAAAGCCAATTGATGAAGGGTTTGACCTAAAGTATCTGGGACCCTCACAGAAGGCGCTACCATCAGAACTCTCACAAAGATGCAAGAATGAACAGGTTTTAGAACTGCCGCTATAGCGCACTGTGGCAAATATCACTGTGATTTGCGATCGCGAATTCTTCCAACCTTTCGACCAACGCGTCTACAAAGAGGTGTGCAGTATGAAGAAAGGTGGCCATATTATTGAAATCATAACGCCTCACAAATCGACTGAAATCAAAGAATTAGAAGGTATAAAAGTACATTGTATAGAAACTAGAGGGCCTCCTGGCATGGTTGCTCTAAAAATGATTAGAAAAGCTCTGAAAACGGACGGTGATCTGTTCTATTGCCATGAACTGGACCCTCTTTTGTACAGTATTGTTTTAAAAAGAATAACGAGGAAACCAATCATCTGGGACTGCCATGAGTACCTTGTTCCTATGAAAAAAGAACTGCAAGGAAGACTCTCAGCCGTACTTACCGAGATTGGTATTTCAATTTGCGCACCTAGAATTGACCATATTATAACCGTCGATAACCGTTTGGCAAAAACATTATCTAAACTTGGGAAAGTCACGGTTATTCCAAATTACCCTCGATTATCAGATTTCAATGAACCTACCTCACGTAAAAAGAATGAAAAATTTGTAGTGCTCTATGTGGGAGGTCTGACGGAAAGAAGAGGAATCAAGATAATTTTAGAGGCCATACACAGATTAAAAAAAAGAAAGAATATAAGTCTCCGTATAGTTGGTGGTTTTTACGATAGGGAATTGGAGAAATGGGCACATAAATATGACTCTGAAAACGAACTCAATATTGATTGGTTGGGATGGGTAGACTATAGAGAATTGGCGCCAGTCATCGCGGATTCGGACTGTGGTTTATTTGTGAATCAGCCTGGGCCTCGATATCTGAAAGGATTGCCGACCAAAATATTTGAATATATGATTATGGGACTGCCAGTTGTATCTGCTACTGGACCTCTGCTTGATTCATTAATCAACGGAAAAAATCTGGGTGTCACTGTGGACTCGACAAATCCAGAATCGTTGTCAGATGGAATAGAAACTTTGATGGAAAATAGTAATTTACAGGACATGGGGGAAAGGGCACACGATACAGTCAAGAAAAATTATTGTTGGGAAGCAAAAGAAGACAAATTATTGAGAATAATCGAAAAGCTGACTAGTTGAGTTCTCCTCTGACGAACATAATGTAACGCTGTTCTTCATTTTCTTCAAAAGGATGCTGATCCACGTTACGTTGATAGGCGATACCCATCCATGAACCGTCTGGCGAAATGACCGTCTCAAAGAAATCGTGTAACGCATGAACATCACTATTTGATTCCTCGTAAG
>DQOP01000069.1 GCA_015658585.1 Candidatus Poseidoniales archaeon
CCGTTCTTACGGGGAGTACGGGCCATGCCCCGCCCTTTACCAGGCCACGATACGGAATGGCGGAACCCCGCCTGTGGTGAAGCCCCATAGGCCTGCCTGCGATTGGCCCGAGCAGCTCTGACAGCCCTTCGAATAAGGTCCAGTCTCACAGGTTCTTCAAACGCCGAAGGAAGTGTGGCCGAGCTTTTCGAAGCTTTACCTTTCATTGAATAAATGGGAACTTTCATTCTATACTCCCTGTTGACTTTCTTGCGAGACCATTGTTATCTCGGGTGCAACGATTGCATCGGTGGCTTTACCGTGGAATCTCACGGCCTTTCTGAAACGTATGAGGCGCTTGCTGGGTCCAGGCAATGAACCGTGAAGAAGCGCATAGGTTCCACCAACCAATCCATAATTCAGAAAACCGCCTTTGGGATTGATCTCATCTGGGTTGTCCCCGATCTTCAGTAATCTCTTGTTGTATTCGGTACGCTGATGATATCCGGTCTGCCCGGCTTGGGGCACGGTAGATACGACGTAACCAGGACTGAAAGGGCCCAGGTTACCGATCATTCTGCGATGTTTCGAGTTCTTGTGGGTAAGTAGCTTGACTCCCCAGCGTTTGACGTGACCTTGGAAACCATACCCTGTGGTCACAGCCACGGCATCCAGCATCTCTCCATCACTCGCAAAATCATTGATCGTCACTTCCTTGCCAAGCATTTTCTTGGCAAAGGCCATTTGATCATCCATTGAACCGCCCCCGATAGCCATCTCCATGATTTCCGGTTTCTTCTTCGGTATCCCGGCCACCATCTTGGGCTGGGTCTGGATCAATAATCTGATACATTCCAGATCACCATCCTTCATCTTCTTCCAGGCAGCTTTGGCGTCATGCTCCTTGGGTATGGGGATTCGACGTTCCAGCTCTGGATCCAATTTCTTGTCCCAAGCCTCGGTCAGGGTTCTCAGACCATAAGTATCCTTGACATAGCCACGTGCAGCAACAACCTTCATGGGTGGAACTTCCACCACAGTCACGGGCATCCTCACTTCCTGCCCGGCAGTGGTCGATCTCTTTCGATAATCCACGGCCATGATATGACTCATACCAACCTTGTATCCAGCGAATCCCTGAATCCTTGGTTTCTCACTATCACTAGCAACCCAGCTAGAGATATGGGGCGTCTCGGAGCGTGCTCGCTTCCGAGGGCTGTAAGCCATGGATCCGCGGTTCGGTTTGTTATGCCTTGGCATTTTGTCTTCTCTCCAGAAATCTATAACCGTTGCTAACGGAATCGAAATCAGGCGTAGTTTCCCACATGTTACACATCGTACCGTGACGCCGTTTCTCATCGAGAACAAGTGCCTCGCAAGGTATAGGGATAATTGCCCTAAACGTCTGGTTGCGTGAATGTAGGGTCGCTCGCAGAAACGGACTCTATATAAGGACTGGCGTTAGTTTTCGTCGATAAACCTATATAGTTTCAGGAGGTTTTTCTTTACTCATGGGAATCTCTTTGATACCATACATTGCCCTGGTGATCCAATGGCGTTTCATCACCTCAAAGAATATCCAGCATCCAATTGTGACTACTACTGTTCCCACTACAAGTATTAAAAAATCAGAATGCCCTTTAGCCAGAAGAATTACAAGTGTTGCATAAACAATCGGTTGATGGATAATATAGAAAGGATAGACGCCTTGATTCAGATATGTCAAATGTTTACTTGGTCTATTGAGGAATTTTGCCCCCCAGGTAAATACAAATAAGCACCAAAACCATGCATGAAAACTGATTATGAAGCACGCAATCAAAGTCATATTTGTGTGGTATCCTATTTCCAAGTGCTTGAAATCATTGCCAGCCCATCCACCACCGACGTAAGGGACCCCGCTTTTGAATTCTTCAGCTTTGATCCAAATAAATGCTAACGTGGCCACAATCGTTGCTATAGTAATTTGAATCCTTGAGTTGTCAATGAATTTAAAATATTGTTCTTTATTAACTATGAAAATATAACCAAATAGGAAAATTAACAGGTACCAAGGCCATTCATACCCAAAACCAAGAGCTTCTCCCATTATTGGCTTGAATAGAACATCAGAAAGGGATAGAATGATTGGAAGAAGCAACAAGGGCCCTAATCTGAAAGGTATCTTGAATATGCTTCTAAGCAATCTTGCTAATCTCCCCTCAGGGTAATTCCTTACAATGTAAAAGATAGGCAGTAAAACTAGGGAGTATTGGAATAAACTCCATATGAACCACAAGTGACCAAGAGATAACATTCTACTGAGTAACGGGATGATCATCATAAAAGACATGACAATTCCAAATCCAAGAAAAGCAAATATCCCCTCTAGAAAGCTACCTGGAAAATAATCAAGTACAAACATCCAAGTCAAAGGAGTTATAGTCCAAATACCAACAAACATAGGTAACAACAATCGTGTAGATCTTTCTTTCAAGAATATTTTCCAAGTTCTCCGTTTGAAAGCAAAGGCAGTACCCATGCCACTGATCATGAAAAGAGCGGCGAGTCTCCACTCATGCATCCAAGTCAAGATATAGGAAATAAGCCCTTTTCCAAGAAAAGTGTAAACATTCACAGCCTCATCTCCAGCCTCAGCGTTCAAAGCTTTACGATTAGCTTCCCCTTCAACACCATATTCAGGTTGAACAAAATCATATGCTCCCCAATAAACCCCAATACCAACGTGGAAGGGAATCAACAATCCAAATAAGATGACTCTAAGCCAGTCGATATCGTGCCGTCTTACCTTTTTCGGAACTTCTTCCATGATTTTTGCCCTAATAATTATCGTATACGGATATGTCTTTAGGGTCCGCACCAAATTTGTTAGACCCCTGATCTCCTTCTTTAAGAACGAGTGAGATCCACCATAGGATTTGGAGCGGGAAACCTATGTATGGTATCAAGGGAAGAGCGCAGTATCCGGCTGCAGCTCCCGGGCCGGTCCCCAAATCCTTCAATCTTTTGGCCACTGTGGCCGATTGCATCCATAAGCCTAATGGAGCCAGAGCGAGGACGGAAACCAAGAATCCTTCAGTAGTATTCCAATCGAGTATAATCAGCCACAAGACAACTACCAAAGACCAGAAGATAATCAGAGCTAATATAGTGGCCATAAAGAATTTTTTTCTCCCCATCCGTCTTTCATAA
>DQOP01000098.1 GCA_015658585.1 Candidatus Poseidoniales archaeon
ACAATCCTTACAACAAATCTACAGGAAAATAATAATGTTAGTTTCACTGCCAGTGAAAGATTATATAAAACCAATTTATCAGACGAAGTGAATGAAGGGAATTTTTTATTTGTTTTTGATAACTCACCAACGGGTAGCAATGCTGAAACTTTAACAACTAATTCGGTCACAACACCAGATGTTGCTAGCACTGTATACCTGTATACTTTGAATCTTGATATATCGCCACTCCCGAGTGGTGTAGAAACTGTTTATTTTAAATCAAATCAAACTGCAACCATTTATGATAGTAGCGGCAATGAATTGGTAGATTCCACAGAACTAGTGACACTCAATGATAAATTGCCGCCAATTCTTGTACCTGATAATTCGACACTTGATGAATCAAATAGTTATTTGATCTTAACTTTTTCTGAAGGCCTATACACTGATATCAATGGCAATAACCCTGTTACATCTTCTGATTTTAACGCAGATATAATTACAGCGGATAATACAACAACTGCATCTATTACTAGTGTATTAAACTCAATGGGATCCGCGCTATCAGGTGGTGAAACCTCCATCAGGTTGAATATTAGTTATGATAATCCTGCCAGCGGGGCAGAGACCATGGAAATACAGCCAGAGGATGACCAGGTTTTTGATAGCGCTGGAAATTCCGTAATTGGTGGTAGCAGTACCATAATATTTACGCTGAATGATCTACTTGCACCTTTTGTTTTATTCAATCCTGATTCGGGAGATACTATTTATCCATATGATGTATTTACGCTAGAATTTACTGAGGATATAAGGCGATTGGATAATAATGAGGTTTCCAATGATGATCTAGATGATTTTATCATTGTCGAATATATTGATGGCAGTGCAGAAAACATCTCTTTTAACGCTACCATAACAAATAACGAAATTACCGTAACTCCAGTAAGTGATCTCGGTGAGTTACGTGAGGTGCGGGTCAGTATTCTTGATAGCCTGGAAGACTTATCAGATAATCAAATGGATATACATACAGCAGATTATATCGTGCGAGATATTTCTCCGCCAGAAATAAATACTGAATTCAGTTTAATCATTACTAGTAATGCTTTTGTGAAGTTATCATTCTCTGAAGGAGTATTTACAAATGGAAATGGAACCGGTGCCTTGGAAATCTCCGATTTCATTCTGGAATTTGATGATAATGGCGGAAATGCGTCAGGAGTGTCAATTTCCAACCTACAAAAACCTGGTCCATCTGGTTCGCTATCAGGCGGTGAAGATAGTATTTGGGTTTACCTAAGTATTACTGGGACACCGAGCGGTATTGAAACATTAACCATTGAGTCGATTAACAACGAAGCAATATATGATGGTTCAGGAAATCCCCTATCATCCCCAAATAATAGTACCAGTACTATTACCTTGAATCCGTACCCATGGTTAGATGAATATTCACTAGATGATGATAATGGTTACGTGGACCTCATCTTTAGTGAAGGCGTATATAGTGCCAGCGATTGTTCCAGTGCAGTTGATGCGGGAGATTTTAACCTAAGCTTCAGCCAAAATAATGGTAATGCTACTGGTGCGTCTATTGTAACACTGAGTAAAATAGACAGCTTACCTCTATCGGGCGGGGAAACAACCATCAGGGCCGTAATTTCGGTAAACAACTCGCCGGCCAGTGGGGCGGAAACTATTCAGATCACACCTACTAACACCTATTCAGTCTGCAACTATCTTGGCAACAGATTAGCCATAACAGATTGCACAGTTAACTTGACCTTGAATGACCGCCTACCGCCTACCATAACCGCAGCGGATATAGCATCTGATACAATTATTTCGCTCAGTGTCAGTGAAGGGATTTACAATATATTATCTGGAGGAGTCGATATTACCGATTTCCATCTAGAGTTTTATTCTAACAATGGTAATGCATCTACTGCCCAGATAATCAATGTTTCAAACACAAGCCAGGGCGCTCTTAATGGAGGTGAGACCACAATACTAATCGGTTTCGCTACGGATTCATTACCCAGCGGAAGTGAGGAAATAGAATTCCATCCAGCATCTAATACCGCCATTTACGATTCCGCTTATAACCCGATGTTGCAAACTACAATCAGTGAACGAGTGACGCTACCAGACCAATTACCACCAAGAATAATTGCGCCAAGTGCCGATATATCCAGTGATAATTCCTATGTTATTTTTACACTTACAGAAGGCGTATATGGCGTTAGTGAATTAACTGCTCCGGTAGAACCAAATGACTTTACCGTTGAATTTATCCAGAATGGTGGCAATGCCACAGGTGCGGCAGTTAACTATATTACGAACTACAGACAATTTCCTCTGATTGGCGGTGAAGATATTTTGCGCTGCTATCTAACAATTCAGGGTACACCTAGCGGACATGAAAGACTATACATAAGAGCTACAGACGATCTTTCTGTATTTGATCTCAATAATAACGGTATGGATACTAGCCAGGTTACCGATACACTGCAATTGTACGATCAATTGGTCCCGACGGTAGATTCTGTATCTATACCCCACGGTTCACCCATCGGTTCCGCCGTAGAATCACCTATAAATATTACCTTTTCAGAACCGATTCAATCATTCGGTTATTCTGTATCAGCAAGGCATTATAGTTATTTAACCTATTCAACTGATACTACCGCGACCAGTTTTAAGGTCACCTTGCAGCCTCCAATGGCAAGTTTGGACACAATTACCTTATCTATCTTTAATCTTACGGATAATTCAGGATTGGAAGCGGTGGATTTCAGTTATGAATTTTATACACCACCTCTGGGCGATTACGAGCCATACGATGGCAAAGTCAATGTTCTGGATTTGGCGCAGTTTGTCTCTTTCTGGATGGCAGATTCACAACCAGCGATCTTAGGCTTGGGCCCAACAAGTGGTACTTTCCCCCATCTGGTGCCATTGCTGGATGAAGAATACAACTTGGATGACGGTATGACTTTTATCCGCATGTGGTCCTGGTCGCTGGATAGATTCGGATTAGAACCGCTGACCTCACCAACCATCGGAATAGCCATGAATTGGGATAAACTGGTGGTTGATATCCCTATGGAGGCTATTGCGGGGCAAGTTTATTTACGATACAACCCGCTGCAAGGCAAGGTTGATCTGAGCCACACTGCCTTTGGTAATAATAATCTGACCTTGAAACGGGAAGCGGTTGAGAACGGTGAGATCCTACTTGAATTTGGACTGGTTGAGCCCGAAGATGATGCCCGGGTGATTTCGATCAAACCAGAAATTAATGAACCGGCAGAAGCAACGGTAATATATAAATTCTTCGCTGCAGACCAATCCCTGATCGCAGCTGGAACACAGAAAATCGCCTTGGTAATCCCTACTGAATTCCGATTAATACAAAACTATCCAAACCCCTTTAATAATACAACTACCATTCGCTATGCTGTACCTGAAGAAACATTTGTTCAGTTGGAAATTTTTGATATCAAGGGTCGCCTGGTGGAAACGCTAACATCCCAATCACACCAACCTGGATTTTATGCGCTACAATGGTCCGGTCGAAGGGCTGCTTCAGGCGTTTATTTCATCAAACTTGAAGCAGATAAAACAGTATTAACCCAAAAAATGATCCTGTTGAAATAAGCACCCTTACCAAGACCGATTATTAAACCAGCCAAGCTTGATTCTTAGGCAATATCACCTTACATTTAACTTGTAGTTAACATAAGGTGGAATAGGTTGGGATCCATATCAAAGCACACTAGAACCAATAAATCTTTTCAATTATTCATTCTTGTTGCAGTCGCCTTTTCATTAGCAAAGCCACTTTCCGCCCAAAAAAGTATCGCATTTCTAACCGGAACCGGCCTACCTGTTTCCGGCCTTAATGATTGGTATGGTGCTGCGCCGGTCATAGGATTACAATATGTTATTAGTACTGACGAGATCACCAAGGTCGTCATGGAGTTTCA
>DQOP01000046.1 GCA_015658585.1 Candidatus Poseidoniales archaeon
CAACTCGAGTTGGTGGCCTATTCAATTCCTCACTACAGCTTGATGGTACCATAGACTCTTTTTCGACTCCTCAATTGGTAGAAACTGGGACCCAGACCTTCGATGAGGTAACGATAGAAGCCTGGGTCTATCTGGACCAAAATTACGTTTTCGATAGGAACAGGGTCATCTTTGCAAGTGGTTGGGACGGACGTTTGGAGATTGGTATTGGTGCCAATCATAAGGCCTATATCATGGTCTATTCAGACACTATAGGCACGTTCCAGCTTTCTAGTGATAATGAATTGAATAAATTCCAATGGTATCATGTTGCAGCGGTATACTCGGAACAGAATGACCAAATGGTACTATATATTAATGGTAAATTTGATCGTTCGGTTTCACTTCCCGAACAGTTTGAATTGGGTCGTTCTGCTACGGTCGAAAATTGTATTGGTGCAATAGCTGGATGTTCCGCTGGAAATTTCATCGGGTTGATAGATGAGGTGCGAATAACCAATGGCCTTCTCTATCCCGAGCAGTTCTTGTACAGGCCGGACAGAGCCTATATCTCCGCAATCGTTGTTGATTATGATAGTCAGGTAACTGGAGGAATGTGGGAATCAGACCTTGATGGTATTCTTGGAACTGACCTTTGGCTTTCCAAGGACGCGACAGAAATGAGTCCGGGTCTGCACAACCTGACTTTCCGGGCAGTCGATGAGTACGACGTCTGGTCGATCAACTATACCATTCAGATTTACGTATCCACTTATCCGGTTGTCACTAATTTGTCTATTGAATCCACGTATGAATATCCGGTTGATCAGGAAATGGTCTGGTTCAACGGGTCTGTTAGCGATTACGATGACGGTTCCTTGACCAATTTCCAGTGGTTCTCATCGATTGATGGTAACCTTGGTGAGGCCTTGAATATCAGTACACGATTATCCAGTGGAACTCATGAGATAAGGTTCCGGGCACAGGATGATGAAGGACACTGGTCTGCCTGGAATTATAGTTATTATCACGTTGACGAGCATCCGATACACGATGTTCAGATGGAATCCAGTGAGGCCTATCGCGGTTTCGTTATGCCCATCCATATCACGGTAGGGGACAATACTACGCTACAGTCAGAAATTTCAGTTGAGATTGAGATTAGTGCCCTGGCTTCTAATTGGAACAAGGAATTCATGGTCCAACCTGAATATAACGGTATTTTATGGGAAGGTTTCTTTGAGCCTGGTCCGGATATGCAGCCGGGTTTCTACCAAATTAGGGGACGAACTACACAAGATAGTGGACGAAGTACACACAACGAGACCAGAACAACCCCCTGGATTCATCTTCTTGATGTAGAGGTACTGAACAATGCACCGGTAATCGGGGATGTAATGTTTTCCAATACGACAATGGAACGTAGCCGTGAAGCAAGTCTGAAACTGAATATCACCGATTTTGAGGCTCAGGACAATCTTTCCGTACTGGATGTCAGAGTATTCTACTTTGATAAAGATTATGAGGAATGGCTCCCGGGTTTCTTCTCAAATGTTCATTTCAATGAAGCCTCGGGCCTGTTTGAAATTGATGTATTGCCTCCGTCTGATTTGAAGACTGGACTTTACGATCTGAGAGTGGAAGTTACCGATTTGGATGGTGAATTGGTCACCTTGACTCAGTTAAAAGTCTTCACTGTGGTTAACAGTCCTCCCATCGTTTATGAATTAGCGAGTCCACTTCTGGAATATTACGAGAATGATAACGCATCATTCTGGCTGAATGTTACAGGAGATGATTTAGATGGAGAGATTTTCAGATATGAATGGCGTTCCAGCCGTCAAGGTACCCTACCTTGCACCGAGAGTGAATGTGAATTAGATCCGAAAGATCTACTTCCTGGAGTCCATGAAATAAGAGTTTATGCTGAAGATGAGGACGGTATGCTTTCCGAACCATATATCTTTGAGATCGAGGTTTATGAGGTCATCAGTGAAAGTGACAGTTCCACTCTTCTCGAGTTTATCATGGAGGGTAATCCTTTCGTATTAGGAGGGGCCCTGTTGGTTGGATTGCTACTGATTCTTGGGACATTACGCTTGAGAAAGGTTGAAGAACAATTTGTTGAGGAGGAATTCGAGGATGTTCTTCCACGTGATCCAGTTCAAGCCTGGCTTCCACCTTTGGAATTAAATGATCACGAGGCCATCCTAGCCGAGTTCTTTGTCAAGAGGCGTGAATCTTATCTGGCATATCCAGAGAACGAAGTGATCCTGGATTTCTTGCACAATAATAGGAAGAGATACGCTATTTCTTCTTACTTCGAGGTACCCACCTCACCCAAGGAATTGCTACATGAATGGGCATTGCCAGCGAATTTACGTTACAATGTTCATTTAGATGACGTCCGTAAGTCTATTGTTAATACAATACTGGATGACACCACAGGCAAGAATTTCGTAATTATCGGTGAACCAGGAGTCGGCAAGAGTGTAATTGGATTTGATGTTTTTGACAGGCTGATGGATCGAATGCCAGTAGGCCGAATAACGACTTACAGTGTCGGTAACGTTCACGAGAAATTTGGTATCCGTCTGTTTTACGACGATATTCCTGAGAATCCAGAACTTATTCAGGTCCTCCAGGAACGCAAGCTCAGGGGTCTGGTTGTAACAGCCCGTGAGGCCGACTGGAGATCGTTGCCCAAGGACTTCCAGGACCTGTTCGAGAGATTGACGGTTCCTCTATTCCCAGAGGAAGAAATGCTCAACCTGGCTTCACGAATGCTGGCCTTCTCCGGATTGATGTATGAGCCTCAGGCTCTTGACAAGTTAGCGGTTTATTCAGAGGGCAGCCCAATCTATGTCTGGTCTCTGATAAGAGAATTGATAAGTAAAGATATCAAGAAACTGACCTTGACCTACCTCAACGAGAATTCAATGAAGGGTATGACCAACTATGTGTCATTACTGCTTCAGCAACTCCTGAAAGACGCAGGGGACTACAAATCTGGTGGTTATCATACATTATCAGCAGTCAATTTCCTCTCGACACACATGGCCGAAAAGAACAGCCATGAACTTTTCTTCAGGGCGTTCTCTGAACAACTATCTGAACACACGAAGACAGTATTCAATGATGAGATGGACACTATGACCTTCAATCATGCGATGGGATATCTTTCTGGAGAGGGCAGCCAGGTTCGATTCCCTCACGATACCTGGGCCGATGTCCTGGAAGGTGAAGGTTCGATGAACCCCTTCAGGGCTGAGCTTCAGACAATAGTCCAGGAATTCTCGGACACCGGGATTTTCGAAACGGTAAAGAGGGAAGCAGTACCGAAAGCCTGGGAAACTGCAGTAAATAGGTATGAGAAGAGTCCATCTAGGCAACATGAGGCCCTGTTATCACTGGCCGACACTTTGTTCAGAAATTTCGGTGTCAAGGATCTGAAGAAACTCGGTGTGGACTCAGACCTTGTTCTTGAAGTTGCGACGACTTATTCCCATCTTCCTTTGGCAGCAATGCTGGTCTCCAAGATCCAGGCTGCTACACCTCAGCAAGTCACCAAGATCATCAACATTCAGGACACCGTCTCTGAGCAGAAGGGATTCGGAGATGAATCAAGTCATCCACCCTACACCATGGAGGAATTGTATCTGGTGTATGATGACGGTCGTTTGATTTCCAGTAAACATTCGAGAGAGGCAAAAGTAGATTCGGACATAATGAGCAGCATGCTGACCGCCATCAATGCCTTTGTCAAGGATTCGTTCCAGACAGAGGGGAATCTTGGTGCAATAGACTACGGTGAGAACAAGATAATTCTGGAAAGGGGTGATAATACGGTCTTGGCGGCCGTAGTGTATGGTGAGGCAACTCGTGACCTTCGTTCCAAGATGGGATCGGCCGTA
>DQOP01000138.1 GCA_015658585.1 Candidatus Poseidoniales archaeon
AAATACCCTCTGATATGTCATGCGGAAGAAAATGCAATAATGCATGCTGCAAGAATTGGAATGTCACTCAAAGAATGTACCGCATATATTACTTGGCCGCCATGCACCAGATGTGCCAGATCCCTGATACAAGCTGGAATCACCCAGATAGTGTATCCTGAAAAAATTGAAATACCTGAAAGATGGGCTTCTGACTTTGATCTTTCCCTGAAAATGTTCAAAGAAGCTGGTATTCAAGCCAAAAGCGCTTGAAAAAACCTGAAGAAGATGATTACTCGTCTTCGTTTTCTTCCTGTTTGCTTAGAAGTTCCTGAATGTTCTTTAAGTGTTCAACTCCGGTATCGGATTGGATATTCTCTGTTATCAAATCCCGAACCTTGGACGGTTGAGGTACGCCATACAGGCAATCATGAGGATTATGTCTAATTCGTTTGGATGAAGTACGTGAACCGCCAAGCAATCCTATCCCCAGACCCTTCACCTCAGCTCCTGAACCAGCAATAACCATAGTTTCATCCGATCCTGTACCCAGCCCAGAACCTGTCAAAGGTAAAACAGTGCCGTAGCCTAATATGGTCCCAACTACGCCCTGTTCCATCTTTATGTCTTCAATATGATTATAACGCACCTGGCGCTCACTGCGATTCATCAAGAAGTTACCCTGAATAACTATTCGATTATCTGTAAGATAATAAGTAAAAGAACGACGATAAGCATCAACGGAAAGTAGACCTATCAGACCAACTGCAGCAGTAATTCCCGGAATGAACCAAAGCCCAAAGGCCTCCGTGTCTTCCATCTTCCACTTGTGATAAGAAAGCACGACGATGCCCAGAATCGCTAGGCCTGAATATAGACGAAATATACTCTGGCCCCCGGCATCCATAAAGAGATATCTAGCTATGAAACCAACGACAAATAGAGCCAAGGACCAGATTATAGCACCAGCCAAGACCTCATTCACAAAGGGAATTTTAATTATTATATCATAGAAACGGAAATCTTGAAACTTATGAGCATCAAAGAAATCGTGTATCACGTAGGCCCAGACGAGAAGAAAAAAGAAAATAATGTACAAGTGGAAAAAGGAAAAGAAATGCGGCTTCAATTGCATTTTCATCTCTTCCCCTCTAAGAAGAGTTATTCCAGACATGCCGCTCCAGTAAGTAGGGTAATTAAAACGTTTACACAGCCACTCTAACATTTATGTATGGACACTTAATTCTAGCAAAGAGTTGTATGGTTGTCAGGAAGATTGTTCGAAAGAAAAAGAGAAACGAAACGGAAGATGCCCTGAACAAAGTGATGGGTAGTAAGGAACTTGAGGTGGCGGCCGTGATATTGAAGGAATTAGCAGAAAGAAAAGAACGGAAAAACAAAATTGAAAATAAGGAAAAACAATTGAAGAAAACTCCTCTAAGGAAACCCAAAGAACCTGAATCGGGCACCAGACCCGAAAATGACAAAATCAAGAGACTCAAAGAACTGGCTGAATTAAATAGGATGGGAATCCTCACCACCGCGGAATTTGAGAAATTGAAAGCGGACCTAATCAACTAGTCGCTTTTTCAGCAGACGTAACCACATAGACTCCAAGAAGTACTATTATCCCACCGATAAAGACACCCAGACTGGGCATTTCAGCAAAAATCAACCAACCTAGGATTCCTGAGCCTACAGGCTCGGATAGAAGACTTATGGACACTACATATGCTGGTAGATAGCCAAGGGCCCAATTCTGCATAGTATGGCCCAGTAAGGTTGGAATCAACGCCATAAGAATGAACAATTGAATCTCCACTACTGGTAAAGATTGATACTCCAGATCCTGAACAATAACAACAGACCACATGGTCAACGCGCTGAAGAAGTAAACGACCAGAGCATACATCGGCAAACTGATTTCCTTTCGCAACCTGCGCCCCCCAAGGTAATACAATCCTGCCAAGATTCCTGAGATGAAAGCTAGAATATTCCCTCGGAAGTTGCCGGGATCTTCTACTAGATCTCCCCAGAAAAGGACAACTATCCCGAACAAAGCTAGAATCGTACCGTAAACCGCCCTCTGATTTAGACGTTCGCCAAGTATCAACCAGCCAATAATTGCAACGTATACCACATGGCAGGTTCCAAGAAGGACCGAGGCTGCTATGGAGGTGGCTTTGACTGAGGAAATAAAGAATCCGAAGTGACCGCCCAGGAGTATTCCTGTGATGGCCATTTCCATAATCTTGGAACGTGGAATCGATAGAAGCTCACCGCCTCTATCCTTAAACAAAAAAGGAACGAAAAGAAGTGTTGCAAATGACTGGCGGTACGAACCAATAACTAAAGGATCACTATTACTCAGCCTTATCAGAATTGCAGAAGTGGAAATAGCAATCATCCCGACAACCAGCGCAAAGTAAGGCAATCTGGAGTCTACTCGGTCAACCATAGCAATAACACCTGTAAACATCCAATGATAAAACCTAGAACTGCGCCTAATCTTTCTATATGCTTCAACTCTTTTTTAGATACTTCGGTGACAATTTCCTCAATCCGTTCATCATCCAAGGAACTAAGTTTTTCCTCCATGAGTCGTACGATATCCAGATTTCCAGAAACATGATCCCCCATATTCTCAAGAAAATCATCGATAGAATCCTCAACCTGACTAGAAACTATTGATTGAGCTGTGCTTACTATCGTATCATGCAACATACTAAATGGAAGCGAATTTTTCAAGTCCAGAGATTCAATCTTCTTTTCTACAATTGAATTGACCTGTGATAAGGCAATCCCCTTGATATCCAATTCATTCATTGCTTTGACCAGATCTTCCGAGGAAAGCAACTCATCCGATATGGTCTTGGCTATGGTACCTGAGAGGTCATTACGCCGACTTGGGATTAATCCCTGTATCTTGTATCTACCAACGCCGAACGGCTTGCGTGGTTTGAAAAGCATCTTTAGAGCCAGCCAGTTCGTTCCCCATCCAATCAGCATACCTAGGACTGGAAGAATCGCATATCTCCAATTATCTATTAAGAGGTCAATGATAGTCACGGCCCAATCATAATAAAGGGCTTAATCTCCTTAACGCATCAGGGAAACTGGAGTGGTAAGATGCCTTCTTGCTGAAGCCGGAGGCTCATACCATCCAATTTCCAGATCTGGAGTGACCTCTATCATTTGAGGTCTATCATATTTCTTACCACATGCTTTACAGCGGTAATGCATGCCCTTACCTGAAGAATGGGTCCTTCTGCCGCAATCACAGACAGGATTAGCTGACTTCGAGAAACGTTTTGCCAATTCCAGAATCCGAATCTTTTCTAGATTGACAGTATCTTTCTTGAAACTGCCGCAAATAATCAGTGAGTCTCCAACTTCAAGACTATCAATGGCATGCCTGAAGGTCTTACTTGGTTCAAATGCAGCACATTTGACTGTAGCCCCTTGGCTGTCACTGGCCTTGAAGAAGCGATGACCGCCCTTAATCACATTGGGCTTTGAAGAAACCTCAACTTCGAGCCAGACGCTATCGCCATCTGAAATATCTGAGATCGCCATCGTCCGAAGATGGTCATCGGTGGCCTGATTTGTTTTGTATAAAATCCAGCGAAGTGGTTTTTCGGGACCTAGATTATCAAAATTATCGATCAGTATCTTGTGCTCTGTACCCCGGAAACCCCAAAG
>DQOP01000111.1 GCA_015658585.1 Candidatus Poseidoniales archaeon
CCTTTTCCAAAAAACCCAAATGGTGGTCCATACCTCTATTTTTAATAGGTACTTTTTAGATACGGTCGTTGTGATACCTATTGCAAGACCGCAGCTTGGTTCTGAGGAGAGGGCAGCTGTTGATAGAGTTTTGAGATCTGGAATAATCGCACAAGGCCCCGAAGTATCTCATTTTGAGAAGGAATTTGCAGATATGTGTGGTGTAAAACATGCTATTGCTACAAGCAATGGTACCACTGCAGGTCATTTGGCCATGCTGGCTAATGACATAGGCCCTGGTGATGAAGTTATAACAACACCTTTCACGTTTTTCGCGACGGCCTCTGTAATTATGATGGCAGGTGCCAAACCCGTTTTTGTCGATATCGAGGAAGATGGTTTCTGTTTGGATCCCGAGCAGGTCGAACAATCCGTTACTGAGAAGACCAAGGCTATCCAGCCTGTCCATTTGTATGGCGAATTGGCAAATATCCCACCCTTGGTCGAAATTGCTGAGAAGTGCAACTTGCTTTTGATTGAGGATTCAGCCCAGGCGCATAATGCACAATCCTGGGAAGGGAAGGCTGGAAGCTTTGGTGACACAGGCTGGTTCAGCTTTTACCCTACCAAGAATATGACAACTTCTGAAGGTGGAATGATCACCACTGATGATTCTGGAATTGCTGAGCGTTGTAGGGCAATGAGGGCCCATGGAATGACTGCGCAGTACCAGCACACGGAATTTGGATATAACTACAGAATGACTGACGTCTCAGCCGCGATTGGCCGCGTCCAGCTTTCCAAGTTGGAGAGTTTTAATAGTCGTCGTCGTGAAATCGCGAAGCGCTACAATGAGGCTTTGGCAGACTGCGTTACCGTTCCTGAGAATCGTCGTGGTCATGTTTTCCACCAGTATACCGTCCGTTGCGAGCACCGCAATCAATTGCAGGAACATCTCACTGATAACGGCGTGGGCTCTGGAATCTATTATCCAAGCTTGTTGTATCATTATTCTCCCATGTCTGGTCTGAAAGCGAACTGTCCCAATGCTGAACGTTTGATTGCTGAGGTCCTGAGTCTTCCAGTCCATCCAGGGCTCACTGACAAGGACGTTTCAGCAGTTATTGAGGCCGTAACCTCATTTTTCGGATGATTTATTCCGAATCATACTGTTTATGCTATACTAACACGCAGATTAGTGGCCAAAACTTTATACATTTTTCTTAATTGGACTAAACGGTAATTGATTTTGACTAACCAAATTCCACGAATAGGCAAATCCGCCCCCCTGTTTGAGGGCGATATCGTTAAGTTTGACTTCAGGAAGAAAGAGATACTGTATGATCATATATCATTGATTAAGATTATTGAAAAAAAGAAATGGACCGTTCTATTCTTTTATCCTCGTGATTTTTCTAGTCTTTGCCCGACTGAGATACATTCATTTAATCGCCGAATCAAGGATTTTGAAAGGGCAGACTGCGTACTGATTGGCTGTTCTACGGATTCAAAATATACTCATAAAGCCTGGATGGAAAGACCTCGAACTAAGGGCGGCATAGACAAACTATCTTATCCTCTTTTGGCAGATCCTTCTCTAAAAATAGCTAGTTCATATGGAGTTTTGGATAAGGAACCTGGACAGGCTTTACGTGGAACCTTTATCATAGATGATCAAGGCTATCTTAGATCTTTAGCAGTGAATCCATCATATATTGGTCGCAGTGTTGATGAAACCGTAAGAACACTTCAGGCATTGCAGTCTGGAAAGTTATGTCCAGCAGGTTGGAGACCAGGTAGAAAAACACTTTAACTAAGAATAAATTAATAGACGATAAAATGGCATTTTGTGAGATATGTTTAAAAGCCCCTTTCTAGTTGTATTTAAGATAGTTTAATGCCATCAAAATCAGACGACTATAAAGCAGAGCAGATACAGGTTTTGGAAGGCCTCGAGGCCGTACGCAAAAGGCCTGCAATGTACATCGGTACAACAGGCGAGGCAGGTCTTCATCATCTTGTCTATGAGGTAGTTGACAACTCGATTGATGAGGCTATGAATGGCCATTGTGATCTAATTGAAATCGTTCTTCATTCTGATGGTTCTTGTTCTGTCAAGGACAACGGACGTGGTATTCCAGTTGACATTCACCCTGTCCATAAAGTACCTGCAGTTGAGATTGTGATGACCAAACTTCATGCCGGCGGTAAATTTGACAGCGATACTTACAAAATATCCGGCGGCCTTCATGGAGTTGGTGTATCTGTTGTCAATGCCTTATCATTATGGACCAAGGTTGAGATTCATCGTGATGGTGGAGCTTATACTCAATCATACAAGAAAGGTAATCTGGATAGTAAACTAAAGAGAGTTGGAGACAGTGATGAACATGGTACGACTGTTAGATTTCTACCAGATAAAGGTATTTTTGAAACGACGGAATTTGATTACCAGATTCTACGAAATCGTCTTCGTGAACTGGCCTACCTCAATGCTGGAATCAGGATAATTCTTTCTGAAGAGAATGGAAAATCACAGAAATTCTATTACAAAGGGGGGATCTCACAATATGTTACTTTTCTGAATAGGGGCAAAACGGCTTTGATGAGTGAGCCCTTGTACGTAAATGGAGAAAAGGACCAAGTCCAAGTTGAGGCAGCACTTGAGTGGACCACATCTTTCCGTGAGAATATTCATACATTTACAAACAATATAGCAACTAGGGAGGGCGGTACCCATTTATCAGGTCTCAGAACAGCCCTGACTCGATCCCTAAACACTATAGCTCGTAAAAGAAATCAATTGAAGGAGAAAGACCCGCCTTTAGATGGTAATGACGTCAGAGAAGGTTTGACTGTAGTTCTTTCCATAAAGGTACCTGAACCGCAGTTTGAGGGCCAAACAAAAACCAAACTTGGGAATTCCGAAGTGAAAGGAATTGTTGATACTGTCATGACCGAATCTTTATCCAATTTCTTTGCTGAGAATCCTTCTGATGGCCAAATCATTATATCAAAATGTATTCAGGCATTCCAAGCTAGAGAAGCTGCAAAAAAAGCCAGAGACCTCACTCGCCGTAAAGGCCTTCTGGAGGGAGGAGGGCTCCCAGGCAAACTGGCAGATTGCCAGAGCAAGGATCCTGCCGTATCAGAGATTTTCATTGTTGAAGGAGATTCAGCTGGAGGAACAGCTAAGCAGGGGCGAGATCGCAAAACTCAGGCAATTCTACCATTGAGAGGTAAAATATTGAACGTTGAGAAATCACGTATTGACAAGATATTGGGGAATACAGAGGTAATGGCCTTAATCACTGCAATGGGTTGTAACATCACAGGTGTTGAAGAAGACGATGTGTTTGAATTGGAAAATGCCAGGTACCATAAATTAGTCATAATGACTGATGCAGACGTTGATGGTGCACATATCCGGACATTGTTGCTGACCTTCCTTTACCGTCATATGAAGGGTCTGATTCACGCCGGTTATGTCTATATCGCTCAACCGCCCTTGTATAAGATTACAAAGGGAAAGAAGATGGATTATGCCTATGATGAGTCCCAGCTGAAAAAAATCAAGTCCAAATTTGGCTCAGGTTGTACAGTACAGCGTTACAAGGGTCTTGGGGAAATGAATGCACTACAGCTGTGGGAAACAAC
>DQOP01000121.1 GCA_015658585.1 Candidatus Poseidoniales archaeon
GGATGGAAAAATTCAAAGAAGAATGTACCCGCAGCTTATCTATCTGGAATGTTGGCTGCCAAACGCGCGCTAAAGGCAGGTGTTTCATCTGCTGTCCTTGATATTGGAAGGGTCACTCCCACCACTGGTGGACGGGCGTTTGCAACTCTCAAAGGCTTAGTTGATGGGGGTCTGGAAGTACCTCATTCCGAAGACTTGTATCCTGATGATTCCCGTATTGCAGGTAGTCATATTTCTGATAAGATGTCGAAGGACATTGAAAAGGTGACCAAGAAAATAGAGGGGGCTAAGAAATGAGTGAAGGTACTCCAGACAATAAAGGTAAACCAGGAGGGAAACCTCCGTATAAACCAGGAGGGAAACCTCCGTATAAACCAGGAGGGAAACCTCCGTATAAAGGTGGAAAAACGCAGCAACAAGGTGGTAGGCCGCAGCGTGGTCCGCCATTATCTCCAGCTCAGCAACGACGCCGGGCGTCAGAAGAGAGAATATCCAAATGGTCGCCGAAAACAGAACTTGGAAAAATGGTTGTTTCAGGAGAGGTTACCACTATAGATCAGGCTCTAACGTCCGGTTTACCACTTCGTGAACCTCCGATCGTGGATCTTCTACTACCTGATTTGATGGAAGAAGTTATTGACATTCATATGGTACAAAGAATGTCAGATTCAGGCAGAAGGGTTCGCTTCGCCGTCACAACCATAGTTGGTAACGGTAATGGAATTGTTGGTCTAGGACGCGTTTCCGGTAAACTTGTCCGTCCCACCATCACCAAGGCTCTCGATCGTGCTAAAATGAATATTATAGAAATTCGCAGAGGAAGTGGTTCCTGGGAATCATCAACTGAAGTTCCTAATTCCCTACCTTTCGAAGTTTCAGGAAGAACGGGTTCGACCCGAGTTACCATAAAACCGGCTCCACCGGGAGTTGGATTGGTAACAAACCAGGTCGGACAAATTATGCTGAGATTGGCCGGGGTCGAGGATGCATGGTCTTTCACCAAGGGACAGACCCAGACTATCTACAATTTCGCAAGTGCGATGTTCAAGGCCTTGGAAAAGACATCCACAACAAAGTTGTTACCAGGTCAAGGAGACTTCCACAATATGGTGAAGGGGGTCAAGCAGGAATGAGCTGGGCCGTGGTGCGAGTCAGAGGACAAATCAATGTCAAACCCAAGATCAAGGAGACGATGAGGCTTATGCGCTTGAACCGGGTCAACCACTGTGTGATTATACCTGAGAATGACACCTATCAGGGAATGTTGAATATTATCAAGGACTATGTGACCTGGGGCGAGGTCGACCCCGAGACCACTCAGATCGTGCTTGAGAGCTCTGGCAAGAAAAGCGGCCGTGAGAATTTTACCAAGGCCGACCTGAAGGATTCACCTTTCAAGACTATCAAGGCCCTGTCCAAAGGTCTTTCCGAAGGAAAGGCCACCGTAAGCGACGTTCCTTGCCTAAAACCGGTTTTCAGGCTCCATCCCCCCCGTAAGGGATATGAAGGAATCAAACGCAGTTTCAAGGAAGGAGGAGCTCTTGGATACCGAGGGGGCAATATCAATCAATTGATCAGGAGGATGCAATATGCCGAGGCGTAAGGCAGTAAAGCCCAGTCGCACACGTGGTCGTGGACACAAGAAGGGGCGCGGTGCGGGACTGAGAGGCGGGCGCGGGAATGCAGGCAGCCACAAGACCAAGCGGATCATGTATGAGCGGGTTGGCCGAGTCTGGGGGTCACATGGTTTCAAACGACCTCAAACTGTAGTACATGCGAATAATGCGATTAATTTGAAGACCATTGAGGAAAACACAGACGCCTGGGTCAGTGAGGGAATGGCGACCAAGAAAGGGAAAGTTATCTCAATCAACTTGAAGGAAATGGGATATGACAAACTGCTTGGCACGGGATCTGCCAGCCAGGCCTACAAACTGACGATAAGTGCTGCCTCTGCAAAGGCCGTGGAGAAGACCGAGGCGGCTGGTGGAGAGATCATCAATGGCTGAAGAAGATAGCATACCCAGGAATCCAATTCAGGCAATCGGGCCATGTGGATTCATGGTATTGTTGTTTCTCCTCTGGTACAACTGGAAAAGTCCTGGAAAAGAAGCTGCGGCCCTGATGGGGGTCAGTGTAATGGTCATAACCTGGCTAGTCTACATGGGAGCTTCCTACTCTGGTGAGGGTTCCAAACTGCATGGTCTCAAACCAATTATCGGTAGAATGCCGACCGTCAAGAAACCCGATGGACACGTTCACTTCCGGACCAAAATGACATGGACCTTGTCGATTCTGATTGTCTATTTCGCGATGACCAACGTTGCGATCTACGGGTTGGGTAGTGATACCATCGACCTGTTCAGCCAATATCGGGCCATTCTAGCTGGTGCGAGTGGAAGTCTGATGCACCTCGGTATTGGTCCTATTGTTACAGGAAGCATCATCATGCAGTTGTTCACCGGTGCAAAGATTATCAACTTGGATTTACAAGATGCAGGCGACAAGGAGATTTACCAAGGTACGCAGAAAGTTCTGGTACTGGTAATGATTATTGTCGAATCCGTGCCTCAGGTATTTGGTTTCCTGGAACCTAGCTCGTCCATTGTGGGCGAGGTTGGCCTCACGTGGGCTCGAATGACCATTATCACACAACTGGCCATTGGGTCCTATCTCGTATTCCTGATGGATGAAAGTGTTTCCAAATGGGGTATTGGCTCCGGTATTTCGCTTTTCATTGCAGCCGGTGTTTCACAAGCTATATTCACAGGTACCCTGAACTGGGAGCCTGCCCCTGGGGGCGGGTCTGAGGTTCCTTCAGGAACCATTCCGATGGTTTTGTGGTATCTCAAGAACTCGTCCACCGCAGATCTAAGCAATGGTGGCTACGAGGCCATGCTGCTAGCGCCTCCAAATCCAATCGTCGCGGTCCTAGGGACGCTCATTGTCTTCTTTATCGTGGTCTACGTGGAATCATCAAGGCTCGAGTTGCCTTTAGCTCATGGGAAGGTAAGAGGGGCTAGGGGACGTTATCCAATCCGATTAATTTATGCAAGTAACATTCCTGTGATCCTGATGGCCGCATTGTTGGCAAATGTCAACATGTTCGCTCTTCTGTTCTGGTCACATCCGGGGATGTCGACCTGGCCTATCGTGGGCCATAATTGGAGATTAGGTGCATTTGATGTCACTGATGGGAGCAATCCCGTGCCCACAATGGGATTAGCCTACTATGTCAGTCGTCTAGCCGGTCTGCAAGACTGGTTACTACCGCTTATAAGTCCGGAAAAATATGGCCAGTATCTAGGTGGCCATGAACCATGGCAAGTGGTTGCCCACATGATAATCTACATGGGGATAATGATCTTGGGTTCAATAGTATTCGCAAAGTTCTGGATCGAGACCACCAACATGGGGGCCAGTTCAGTGGCCAAGCAAATACAGGGTTCAGGAATGCAGATCCCTGGTTTCCGTAGGGACCCCAAAATCGTTGAAAAGGTTCTGGAAAGATATATCCCTACCGTAACCGTGTTCAGCGGTGCCATGGTAGGATTCCTGGCTGCCGGGGCAGACATGGTCGGAACGGTCGGCCAATCCTCGGGCACCGGGGTGCTACTTACTGTCGGAATTATGATCCGGATGTACGAACAGATAGGAAAAGAACAGATGATGGAGATGCATCCTGTTCTCAGAAGTTTCTTTGGCGAGGGGTAATGCCAGTATTCGGTAAATCCAAGATTGGTGACTCCTGCTTTATTGATCCGGACGCGTTAATCGGATACCCACACAAAGGCGAATTGGACAAAAACAGGGATGATATCGAGGGTTGTACTATAGGTGCGAATTCGACTATTCGACCTGGGGCAATCTACTCAACGGCCAAGGTCGGCAAGAATACAAGAACTGGGCATAATTTCCTGGTTCGCGAGAATACGGTCGTAGGTGATGGATGTTTGATCGGAACAAACGTAGTTATCGACAACGATTGTATTGTCGGAAATAATTGTAGCTTTCAGACGGGAGCGTACATCCCTACTGGTTCCAAGATTGGAAATCGCGTGTTTATAGGTCCCAATGCCTCATTGACCAATGACAAGACCCCTCTCAGAACCGAATACAAATTGGAAAAGATTACTGTAGAGGATGATGTAACTGTGGGTTCCAACGCGACGCTTATGCCCGGAATAACTGTTGGTGAGGGTGCATTCATTGCTGGTGGTGCTGTCGTCACAAAAAACGTGCCTGCATGGCACATAGCCAAGGGTTTCCCTGCAGTCTTTGAAGAATTGCCGGAAAGCCTCAAAAAACCCAACAGACTAGGCTGATTCTGAATATGAGTGTTGTAATCGTCACTGGTGTCCCGGGAGTGGGTAAAAGCACCGTAATGGCAGCTGCTGAGGAATATGGATACAAGATAGTTAATTTTGGGACAACCATGTTCGAAGAGGCCCAGAAAGAAGGTGTTGCGAATCGGGATGATATGCGGAAACTAGCGGTCGAGGACCAACAACGCCTACAGAAACAGGCCGGTGAGAAGATCTCACAGATGGGGGATGTGGTGGTCGATACACATGCTTCAATCCTCACGCCATCGGGATACATGCCAGGGCTACCCGAATGGACTGTCAAGGCCCTGAACCCTGATGTCATAGTCCTAGTGGAAGCGACGCCTGATGAGATTGCTGGAAGGCGGTCCAAAGATGCTAGTCGTGCAAGGGACAGTGATGATATCGATCTTCACCAGAATGTGAATCGTGAATACGCGTCAACGGCCGCAGTCATGACGGGGGCAACTGTATCCATAATTGAGAACCATGATAATCAGGTTGATGACGCGGTTGAACAATTTAGGAAAATATTGAAAAAATGAGTGAAGAACAAGATTCTGAGAAACCGGCGCCTGCCATGGGTGGGATGTTGTTGACTATGCTTTTCATGATGTACATTATCATGAATGAGGAGTTGAGAGACGGAATGGGGGCCTTTGCCGGGTCTATACTAGAACCACGGATTGCTTTTGATCATCGATATCCTGCCGTGACTTTTCTGTTAGCCGGAGTGACGATGATTTCTCTCACCACCATCATTCGACACGTATTGATTGATTGGGAGACCATGGCTGAGACCCAAAACAAGATGAATGCCTACAATAAGGAAATGAGCGAAGCTCGCAAAAGCGGTAACGAAGCCAGAATGAAAAAATTAATGGCGATGCAGCCTCAGGTAATGGTTCTGCAAAGCGAGATGATGTCCAACCAGATGCGTCCAATGATGTTCACGATGGTGATTGCGATCCCTATCATTATGTGGCTGAGAATATTTGTAGAAGGGATGGACCACGCAGTCCTTTCCCTACCATGGGAAGGTAACTACGATCTGAACGATGATCTATGGTTTTTGCCACATTGGATCCTCGTCTATTCTGCTCTTTCCCTACCCTTTGGACAAATCCTGATGAGGGGACTCAAACTCGTGTCCCTTTCTGGGCCTTCGGTCCATATGCCTCCTGTCTAAAATTTTTGAAGGATTTGGCTCCCACAAGGCCTGATAAATCAGAAGAATCGCTCGAGAGCCAGTCTTTCAAAAAAGAATTTTTCCTGATGGATGATTCGGCGTTTCCATCCAGTCTCTAGATTCTTCATCCGGCTTGAGGTAATCAAATAAATCGAACCGTTTTCTTCAAGATGTTCTGACGCATCGGAAAGAAAACGTAAAATGAACTCGGTACCGGTCGGTCCACCTTCGACTGCAAGGGCCAAATCAGAGTCATCGTATCTCGCGTCCGATGGGGGCAAATATGGTGGGTTACAGACTATTGTCCCAAACCTGCGACCTTCCACTGGAGCAAACATATCTCCTTCCAAAACCTCTATCTTGACACCATTATTCATGGAATTGAAGCTGGTCGCCTCGACGGCCTTGGGATTCAGATCAACGGCAGTGACTCGAGCTCCTTTGGAGGCGAGATGAACGGAGATTATGCCGGCACCACAACCTATCTCCAGAACGCTCCCTTTGATCTCTGGAAGATGGTTCACCATCAACCATGAATCTTCGGCGGGCTCGTAGACTCCTTCA
>DQOP01000014.1 GCA_015658585.1 Candidatus Poseidoniales archaeon
CCATTCTTTTGCCTCCCATTCCCAGTGAGCCAAGCAACATGGGTTTTATGTGGTTTGTCTCAAAGGGTAATGACCATGGACCATCTTGTCGAACATCCTGAGGTCGGCGCAATTCGATATCAGCGCAGCAAAGGAAGGCGTATCGGGATCTCGATCAAACCGGAATTTGTCAGGGTCTCCGTGCCCAGGCGCCAATCCTTCAAGAGCGCCAGAAAATTCGTCGAGACCCAAGTAGAATGGATCAAGAGAAGGATCTCGGAAATGAATATCCGGATCGAGAAATCCCGGGTTCTACCGGAGATCGATCGGGAAGATGCCCGTAAAATCCTGAACCAGAGACTGGCGGAATTGGCGACCGAACACGACTTTGAATACGGAAGGGTCTCGATTCGTAAGCAGAAGACCAGATGGGGCAGTTGTTCTTCCCAGAACAATATCAGTCTCAACCAGAATTTGCTGCATTTGACGGATGACCTGATCGATTATGTCCTACTGCATGAACTGACCCATACCCGGGTCAAGGATCATAGCCCAGGCTTCTGGGATAAACTGGAGAAGGTCTGTCCTGATGCCAAGGAAAAGCGAAGGCTGTTGAAGACCTATAGTCATTGCCTGGTCTGACCTCTTTCATTTAAATACTAATCGTCGGATATCAGCCCTCATCATCAAGATGCAAATATCCTGAATTAGAAGTATAGATTCTTATTTAACTTACAACCCAATCTTTGATAAGGCCCCACTCAGAATAGAAGATGTGGGAGTCATTACTACCAAGGGTTTGACCAAAAAATTTGGTGAATTAACCGCCGTTGATAATCTTGATTTAGATATTAAGGAAGGTGAAATCTTTGGATTATTGGGGCCAAATGGTGCCGGAAAAACAACTATTATTTCGATGTTAGCAACCTTATTGGATCCTACTTCTGGAACTGCTACCGTAGCTAATCAAGATATTTTAAAAAAACCATCTAAAGTAAGAGAACACATTGGAATTGTATTCCAAGATCCTTCTAGTGATGATATTTTAACAGGTAGAGAAAATTTGTATTTGCATGGATTGATGTATGGAGTTCCTCGCTCCATTATTCCTCAACGAATTGATGATGCTTTTGACTTAATACAATTAACTGGAAGAGAGGATGATCTTGTCAAAACTTATTCAGGTGGAATGAGGCGTAGACTGGAATTGGCTCGTGGCCTTCTACACCATCCTGAAGTATTATTTTTAGATGAGCCTACGCTAGGTTTGGATCCGCAAACCCGCAAACGTATTTGGGAGCATATTGAAAAAATTGTTAAAGAACGAAAAGTAACCATTATTTTAACAACTCACTATATGGAAGAAGCTGATCGTTTATGCGATCGATTGGCCATTATTGATAATGGTAAAATTGTAGCCTTGGACACTCCGAATGCGCTCAAAGCTCAAGTCGGTGGCGATACTGTTCAAATGGAAGTCTCTGAACCTGAAAAAGCAGCTAAAGAACTTGAAAAATTGGATTGTGTTAGCCGTTGTGAAGCTCGAGAAAATCGATTAGATATTGCTGTTAAAGATGTGGCCCAAAATTTACCTAAAGTTTTTGCTGCAGCTGGTGAAATCTCCAATTTTAGTGTTCGAAATACAACCTTAGATGACGTATTCATGCATTATACTGGATATGATATCAGAGATGAAGGCGCCGAAGGGGCTGCTAAGCATATGCAAAGAGTGGTGGGAATAAAGAAATGAACCAATTGAATGGATTGTATGCTATTTGGCTTCGTGAAGTGAAAGTCTATTTTAGAGAATATTCTAGATTAATTGGTTCAATACTTACGCCATTACTATGGTTATTGATCTTGGGAAAAGGAATTGGAGCCTCAATTGATGAAAATGAAAGTTTTGCAGGAGTACCATATGAACAATTTATTTTCCCAGGGATCTTAACTATGACTGTTTTATTCCAATCCGTTTTCTATGGATTGTATATTGTTTGGGATCGAAAAATTGATTTTCTAAAAGAAGTTTTAGCAGCCCCTCTCAATCGCTCAACTGTATTTCTTGGAAAATGCTTAGGTGGAGTTACCGATTCAATGATTCAAGTAACAATCATTATTGTATTAGGTTTCTTTATTTTCCCTGATCTTGAATATACTTTGCAGAGCCTTATGCTCGTTTATCTTTACTTGTTTTTGTTAGCTGTTATTATGACCTCTTTGGGACTTATAATTGGATCTAGGATGGATTCTCCAGAGGGATTCTCTCTGATTACCAGCTTAGTTGTATTCCCTATGTATTTCCTAAGTGGTGCTTTATTCCTGAAGAAAAATTTAATCGATGAAGCTCCACTGATTTACTGGATAACGGCTATCAATCCAGCAAGTTATGCCGTTGATGCAATCAGATATACGCTGATTCCAGAAGATATATTTCTTGAATATGGATTATCACGTGATTTGGCTGTTTTAATTGGTTTTTGTGTCTTTTTGCTTGCCCTTGGAACTCAATCTTTCAAAACAATGAAACTGTAAACTCTCCAATGTTTAATTAAGCCTAATTTGTTCTATTAATCATGACTAAGACGGCACTTGTGACTGGAGCTTCTTCGGGAATTGGAAGAGGAATTGCAATTAAATTTGGAGAAGAAGGATGGGAAGTTACCCTGGTGGCTCGTCGAAAAGAGAAACTAGATTCTGTTGCTAAAGAAGTAGAAAAAGCTGGGGGCAAGGCCCATGTCTTTGCTACTGATTTGACTATTAAAGGAAATCCAAATAATACAATCGAATTTGCCATCGAAAGGATGGGTAAGATTGGTACCTTAGTGAATAATGCAGGTCTTGGTCGTTTCGAAATGGTTCCAGAAATTAAAGATGAATCTTTCCAAGAACAATTCCAACTCAATGTTTGGGCTTGTATGGCAATGGTGAGATCTGCCGTACCACACTTCCAGAAAAATGGCGGAGGCCAAATCATCAATATTGGTTCAATCGTCGGTTATCTTGGAATCTCTAAAGGTTCCATCTATTCGAGTACTAAATGGGCTCTGAGAGGTCTTAATGAGAGTTGGAGAGAAGAATTGTATCCTGACAATATCAAAGTCTGTTACGTAGGGCCCGGTTTCGTACTTACTGAATTCAATGGAAGAAAAGAAGGCGGTACTTCCGAAGAACAGGAATGGGCGATGGTCCCTGGAGATGTAGCTCATGCCGTTTATTGTGTAGCTACGCAAGGTCCTAACAGCGATATCAAAGAGGTATCAATCCAAGTTTTAGATCGTAGCTGATTTATTACTTTTAGAGTAGTTTAATTTATTTAAATACTAATCGTCAGAGTTTGAATAATCACAACCCCGAGAATGAATACAAGTTTGTTGCAAGAAGGATTACAGCAATAACTGCCATAATGGCCGGATACATCTTTGTCAGGAAGAAATCGGCATCTGTCACTTCCTCACCCATGATGGTCATACCATCCTCGCCACCCTCAGCCCTGAGACGTGCATAGGACGCTACCACCAGGAACCATACTAAGGTCGTGATCACGGCATTCTGTGTGAATGTGGCCTTGTTCCCGGCAGTTTCCCAGTCAGCTTCATCGAAGAAGATAACTCCCATTATACTGGCCAGTGCAAAAGCACCGAGTCCGAACATGGATACGTGCATGATCGGCCACTTGCCCTGAGGGCCGGTCCTCAGGATATTCACCGCATAGAGAACATACGGTATGAACAGACTTCCAAGAACTTTTATGAGGATCGGATTGGGAGCGGTGGGCTCGGCGGCGTAATAGTCGCCCTCATAGCCTGTCAGAGGCAGGAAGGTGGAGTCCGAGCGCCCCAGGTAACCCTCTGCAAAGAAAAGATTGTTGATTGTGAAGGCCACGCCTATAAACACAGCCAGGCCCAGCATTGCGGCGGCCATTGTGTCCTTGACCTGAAGCCCGTTGAACTCGAAATTGAGGCCTTCATTGACGCCTTCCTCCATCAGGAA
>DQOP01000131.1 GCA_015658585.1 Candidatus Poseidoniales archaeon
CTAGGTGATTTCAAAATAAATCATATGAAACCAGTCCAATTCAAGGTAGGGGCTGTGGATGATACCTCGTACGAAGAAGATCATAAAGGTCTGAACGCTTATGTCTTTATTGATTCCTTACCTGCTGAGATTGTAGTAACGGTTCCTATATTCGACACGGACGGTATCATCAGTAGTGATGAGGTGAACGATCTTCAGGATGTTGCAATGTTCATCGAGGCCCTATCTGATATCGGAACAGCCTTGGTCAACGTGGTGGCGGGACTCTCAGTTAACCTTGTAACAAATGTGGAATCATTCGAAACTGTTGCTAGATTCCTTTACAACATGGAAGAAGAAGTCGCAATCACTGCATGGGTGGATAAAGGAAATATTGACTTACTAGATGAAGAACCAAAGTGGGTAGAGGGACTCTGGTCCAGTCAAAAGGATATTGAAGAAGGAACTATTCTAGGTGCTAGAATGCTGTTTAGAGGATTGCCACAAGCAGTTGATGTAAATTATACCTCTAAAGGAGACAAAATAGATCTTGAACTGAGCTTAGAGGATTTCAATTACAGGGGTACTGTAGACTATATAATATTCAGGGAAGAAGGAATAATCGGGCCCAGAGTAACTGTATTCATTGAAGAAATACCAATAGGGCTTGATCTCGAACTAAAGGCTGATCTGATTGTTAACGGTACCGTGGATAACTTGACCCTGAAGGGTGATTTGAATTTGACCACAGACCAACCAGTAGGACCGATCTATCTGGTTATTGAACAACTGGAGGATGACAACCTGTATCGAATTGAGGCTGTGATTCCAAAGTTACCCAGCAGTATGGCCATTGGTATGGACATTCGTGGTGACCTCCTTGAATTCAATATAACTGCAAATATGCCCATAGATGAAGTGGCTCTGGAAATTGAACTGGGAGACTATGCAGGACTAGAAAGTAAATGGGTTGAAGGAATTTCACTCGATATGTCCGATGAAGGGATGAGCATGAAGGCATATCTAAGAGGTATTTCACCAAAAATGGGCATCAAGATCTGGGACCCTGTGGATGAAGGAGCGAAGGTTGATGTACTTCTTGAGGACTTCAACAATGATTCCCCAGCCATGGAAATGTTATTGATCGATGTAAACAATTTTGCGAACAAGAGCATCCTGATGAGGATTGATGAACTTCCCGAGAACTTTGACATGAACGCATCTATCTTCCTTGATGATCAGGATTACGAAGGTGCGCCGATAGTATGTAATATCACAGTGGAATCCAATAAGGCTCTTGGTTCAATCTATGCCTTAATCGAAGAAAATATTACTGGAAACAGGCTAGAGCTGGCCGTTCCAGATCTCCCTGAAAAAATGAAACTGGTCGTCAGTCTGGATGACAACCTTGAAATTGATTTTAGTTCATCCAGTGCCCCCTCAAAAGTAATACTTGCGATCGACTCTGGTAACACCTCCGATATCAAAACGGAATGGACTCATGGGATCACATTGAAGCAGACCGATGCTGGCGATTCTCTCCGATTGTATCTTGAAGGAACTGTGACGTCCGCAAAACTCAAAACAGAATTTGGGGAACCCGACAAGATAAATCTGGAACTAGGTGACTGGTCCCCTAAAATACCATGGATCTCACTCGATCTGGATCGTGGAGAAAATGAAACGGGAATAGAATTATTCTTGGATGAGATCGGCATGAACAATAACGTTGAGGCCTTTTTCCAGACTGGTAAAAGCGAGACCAGGGAACTGGACGCCATATTTGATATACATCATACGGGGGGCATGGGTAGATCTTATCTGAGAACTCATAACCAGACCCGCCCATCCATGAACGAAGTGTACTTCTCGGAAGTTCCAAAAGACCTTCATGCCGACATAATTGTCGGCAAGGGGATAGACATTATCTATAAGGCAGATGGTCAAATTGATTATATCTGGGTCAAGACCGCAAACCGGGATTATGGAAAGTGGCGGTCAGCCCAAGCCATTGTGCACGATGTCCCAGAATCCTTTCACATGGGAATAAATCCCAATTATGAATTTGATATGGATCAGGCATTTATATTTCAAGGATTTCCCGACGTGTTTGTTACAACCAGTTCACCTCAAATTGACATTCTACTGAAGGTTGATGAGGGATACACGGGAGGGCATTCAGGAACACTGATGGATATCGTAAATGTCGGTGACAACACTACCATGAGGTTAGAAGGAATCAATTACATCATTGATTCGCCAGAGGGAATCGAAAAGGCATACATGCAGGTTACAAATTCTCCTGCAACACCAGAATTTTATCTGGATTACATGGTGATCTATGCAAACGATGTTAACCATGTCGAGATTAAGCCAAACCAGATCTTTGGACTTTATCCTGTATTTGAGCTAGTGAACGCCGATGGGGGCGAATTATCATTCGCGATAGGAGGGGAGCTCAAATTAGGTCCCATCAAACTGAAGACTTCAGTGGTTCTGATGGATCTGCGTGTTAAGAGCGTGGGTGGACATCATATCCTACCTACTTGGCTAGGTGTGCAGAAGAATGGAATGGATACTGAACTAGGAGAAAATGAGAAGCATTATGTTCTGCCCGAACCGGGTACAAGCTTCATCGCATCCCTGGAGGCTACCATATTATGATTCTCGGCCCTCAACAAAGGAAAGTAATCATAAAGTTCGGAGTCGGGATTATGGCTTTGTTACTAGTGTTCGTTTGTTATTCCTATGTCATACCTAGAACTGAAGTTGAAATCGATACCGTGTATCACAGTTCTTATTCGGCACTTTTTGTGCAATCAAAGATAAGCAATACAGGAACGAAACAAATTAGTAATCTGAAAATAAAAAGTTCCGTATGGAACGGTACTGAGATGTTAGAAACTGATACCCATTATCCGGGAGTTCTAAATGCTAAACAATCAGTTAAATTGCCACCCCTGATATTCGACGGGCCACATTCTGATTCCTATGAATTATTGATAAACCTAGAATTCATAATTGATGGGGAAAAACAGACTTTAGCCTACAACTACGAGATAGCCGACTACGGAAATCTGGCCTGGCACGACCAGTACATGAGTTTCTGAGATAAAGAACAACTTTAATACTTGACTACTGTTTGGTAGGGAACTCGGACTTAACCCCGGACTCAACCCATGGCCAAGCAAATTATTTCAGCTTCAGAAATGGAGCGTTATGGATATTGCCCTTTGTCTTGGTACTTAGATTTGAGAGGTATTGATGCTGAAGGAGACGAAGTCAACACTGGAGTTGAGAAACACAAAGTGATAGGGGATTCTCTAAAGAATCTACTGGTCGAAGAGGAAAAGTCCAGGGAAACATCGACTACCTTGATGACCATCATAGGATTGATTATGACTGTGGTCACTATCGCTTTAATCATCCTGTGGCTCTCAACAGACGTCTTGAGGCAGAACATGGGCGTCATACTCTTGATAATTGGAATTGGATGGATGCTGATAGCGTCTTTTTTCCTTTACAAATTACTACTGTCAACTGAAAAGATAGACCAATTACGTGATGATTATAAATTGGGTTAAGAAACAATCGAGACTCCGGACGGACTTACAGAAGAGGTACCTGTCCTAAAATCTAGAAAATACAATCTTGCTGGCAGACCGGATTATATGATAAAAAAAGATGATCTGAGAATTCCGGTTGAAGTCAAAACCGGAAGGCGGCCCAAAGCTCCATTCTTCAGTCATGTATTGCAAATTGGTGCATATTGTCTTCTGAGTGAGGAAACTTTCCAAACAAGTCCCAGTCACGGACAAATAAGATATGGTTTTGAAAGCGAACCTCATAATGTTGAATGGGAACCTAAACTAAAAACGATAGTTCTTGAAAAGATAGAAGAGATGAATGATATTCTGGAGGGGCGGACAAAGGCTCATCGTAATCACAAACGAGTAGGAAAGTGCAATAATTGTTCTAGAAGAAAGGGATGTCCCGAGAGATTGAGGAACTGATTTGAGTACTGGCACATATACTTATACATACGGGCTACTTGTAGCCGCCCTGTGATGATTCCAGTTAAGGTTGCTATTTCTGGCCAACCTGGCACCGGTAAAACCAGGACGGTTTTAAGAATAGCCAGAATGATTGAAGATAAATTCCAAATAGGTGGATTCACCACCCATCCTATTGAGGAAGATGGTGAGCTAATAGGCTACAATCTGAAAGACTACGTGACTGGTGAAGAAGAGTTATCGGCATCAGTAAGATGGGATGTAAAGCCTAGACTCCCTGGCAGAACGCCTGA
>DQOP01000036.1 GCA_015658585.1 Candidatus Poseidoniales archaeon
GAGCCTGAAAATCTCGACGAACGATTTGAAGAGTTAAGACTGGCCTTCAAGGCAACTAGTAAACTAGGGGCTGAACGCACATTTCCAATGCTGAGGAGGGCAGGTGATGAACTCATTCTTGTTGTTCTACCTCAACCGACATTGGATTATACACAGAATCGGACAAATCTGTATCTTCTTATTGCCACCATCTTCACTACTACCTGGGCTGGGTCTATGTGGTGGGCTTCCTATGTGGATTCCAATGTTCTTGAGATGAGTTGGTGGTGGTTGAGAATTATAATAACCCCTGACGTCTTTTTCATGGGTTTTTTGACTTTTTCTCTTCCATTAATGGCCATTCTAGGAACCCATGAGATGGGGCATTACTACTATGCCAAGAAGCACAATCTGGATGCTTCTCTTCCATTCTTCCTACCCATGCCACCCATGATCTTCCCATTTGGTACGATGGGTGCCTTCATTTCCATCCGAGAACCGATACCTAATCGCAGGGCGTTGCTAGATGTCGGTGCTAGCGGCCCGATTGCAGGTTTGTTAGTTGCAATCCCGGTAACCCTGCTTGGCTTCTGGCTAACTGAACGTAATGCAGTTCCCGTGCCTGTAGACTCAGGGGATTCTTTGTATCTTGGTTCATCTATATTCTTTGGGGCACTGGGTTCGTTGAGCGAGTTATTCTATCCTTCATCCGGAGACTATCTTTCACATCCTGTGGTCCTTGCTGGGTGGACTGGTTTTTTTGTGACTGCCCTTAATTTAATGCCCGCTGGTCAACTTGATGGAGGCCACATTGCGCGGGCCTTGTTAGGTCCAAAATCGAATGGCCTTTCCTATACTGTCATTTTTCTTCTGATACTCATGACGTTCTATGGAATACCCGGTTTTGGTCCACCATATATTGGTTGGGCGATCTATGCTATGCTGATCTTCTTTCTAGGGACCTCACACCCCCCTCCTTCTGAGGAATTATCAGATTTGGGCAAATCCCGGTTTGCAGTAGGAGCGTTAACAGGTCTTATTCTACTGACTACCTTTACACCCTCTCCTATTTTTGCTGTTGATTCACCATTCTCCTTGGATATTGATGTTGATGAGACAGATTTTAACCCCGTTTTCAATGAATCTAACCAGACATCTTTAAGGATCCTTAACAATGGACAGAGTGAAGGTTGGGACAACATTACGGTCAATGTAGGTAAGCTAGACAATTTCACCTTGGATTTGCGTGTTGATTATGTTAATATCAGTGAATTGGACAATCAGTTTGATTCAACATCACCTGAATTCTTAGAATATGTTAATGACGATGGGACAAACCTTACTTTGAATCTCACATCCAATTCTTATGCTAATCTGACCTTGACTATAACTCCCGTAGGCCAAGTTGAAGCTGGAAAATACACTTTTAACATAGAATTATTGAGCAGGACCGAACGGGTTTATACAACGACCTTTGCCTTGACCGTGGAGGAACAGAATTAATGGAAGTCTTTGAAGGTAAGACATGGATTTCAGGGCAGGGGTTGGTAGATACGTGTGTAGGCGTATCTGAAGGTAAGATAGTTTCCGTCAAGAAGATTCTCAAAGGCGATAAGCATACTGTGACAGATGGTATTATTCTACCTGCTGGATTGGATATGCACGTACATTTTAGAGATCCAGGCTATCCTCATAAAGAAGATTGGAAAAGCGGGTCTCAATCCGCGGCCTGTGGTGGTGTTACAGCAGTTGTAGATATGCCCAACACCAACCCATTCACCTCAAACGTTGAAACCTTTAATGAAAAAGTATCTTTGGCGTCCTCGAAGTCTTTGGTTGATTTTGGGGTCGGTATGAATGTTGAAGAAGGTCTAACAAGCAAGTCCTGGTTTGACACTATCCCTTCTGCATTCTGGAAATTATATCCCTATGGTATTAGTTCCGAGCAATATTTTGACTTGGCCAATGAAGTCCTGAAAAAAACCAGAAAACCCCTGGTTATCCATGGTGAACATCCTGACCACATGCATAATCAACCACTTCACAAATTATCGGATCACACACAAAACCGATCGAGGGCTGAATCTGAATGCCTGTCTGCGATGCCGTCTTCTGAGAAGTTACATGTTGCCCACTTATCATCGTTAGAGGGATTGAGATGTATGCCTGAATCCGCTACCTCAGAGGTTTGCCCTCATCATTTACTCCTTAGTCTCGATAGTTGCGCTTCGCTGGATTGCAAAGTGGATCCTCCGTTACGTTCAAGAAATGACAACAATGGATTGTACGAAGCCTTTCGAGAAGGAAGCATACCAATACTAGCGAGTGATCATGCTCCCCATACTATTGAGGAGAAAAGGTCCGAAGCACCACCTTCAGGCATTCCGGGTGTTGAAACCATGATTCCTTTGATGCTAAATGAGGTATCCGCAGGCCGTCTTGATCTGGGTCGTTTGGTCAATGCAATGTCTGAGGCCCCAGCTTCCAGGCTTGGTCTAGAAAGAGGAAAAATCGCAGAAGGCTTTACGGCCGATTTTATTGTGGTTAATTTGAAACAAGTCGATCCTATAGATGTAGATGCCTTACATTCCCGTGCGTCCTGGACCCCTTATCAGGACTGGCCTGCTGTATTTCCATCTAGTGTATACCGTAGAGGTGATTTGATTTCTTATAATCAGGAGCCCATAGGTACAGGTGGAGGGCAGCATCTTTTTGGCTGATTCACGTTTATCTATCTGACGAAACTTTAATACTGTCATTAATCGGGTACACAAGTGATGAGACGTCTCTGGCAAACCCTGGCACTTGCAGTTTTCGCTTTTTTGGTAGTTTCAATGCCATCCGAGGCCGAATCACGTGGAAATGATTTCGCAGATGTCGCTTTTTATCTATCAAGGGATTGTGTTGGAGAAAATTGTGATCTTGCTATAGAAGAACCCATGTCGGGTAAACCGAAACATTGGGTGGCACAAAACGATCCTCCAGTTCAAAGTGAGTACTATCCCTTAGCAACGTGGGAACTAAATATGGGAGGCCCTCTTGATTTAGGAGACTCATATAGTTACGTAATTTGGGTTGAATCTACAAATGTTCAAGAAATAAATTTCAGAACAACGTTATTCATATCATGGATTGATAGTTCAGTCGATCCTGCAGAAACACGA
>DQOP01000097.1 GCA_015658585.1 Candidatus Poseidoniales archaeon
AGATCCCGAGTTTATCGGTTCCGATTCCACCATAGGAATCCGAATCCTTGGCCCAGATCTGGATGGGTTCATCCTCACCATCGTGGGTCGCCACCATCTGGTAAGTGGTCATGAAATTCTTGTCGATCTCAGCCACTAGTTCCCTTCCTCCAGACAAGCAACCAGAAATTGCATAAGATCCATCATCTCGTAGTCATGGTGATGCCCCTCCTCCGGATTCATTCTCTCTTCATTCAACATACACTGCATGTGCATGTAACATTTGGGACATCCACCAAGCATGATGTCAATTCCGGCGTCAGTTCCTTGATCCAGCCTTTTCCTGCGAACGGCCTTGGTCGCATCATTACAGTACATCATCGAGGAGACGCCGCAGCACAGGGCACGTTCCTTGTTATTCTCCAATTCCACCATCTCAGCCCCGTCCACTAGTTGGATCAGGTCTCTGGGGGCCTCAAATTCCCCCATCATCCTGCCCAAACGACATGGGTCATGGTAGGCAACGGTCACGTCCTCCGGGGCTTTGAATTTCAATCCCCTGCCCTGAAGGGTCTGCGTGACGTGTTCGACTTTGATCCCCAGAGTATTCGGCAGGTCATAGTCCACTGCGAATGTACGATAGCACTCGGCACAGGAGCAGGTCATGATCTTGATTCCAGATTCCTTGAGTCTCCTCAAATTATGTTCCTTGAGCGCGTCAAAGACCTCGAGTTGGCCTTGCCACAACTGGTCGTGGCCCGAACACTTGAAAATATTCATATCCAGAACCAAAGGATCGATGTTAGCATAATTCAGGAGTTTGATTGATGCAGCTGCGATCGAAGCATGATCAGCATCCCCCTTGTTGAGGTGGGTGAATTTGACTTCAACGTCCATAAAATCGACACAACCAGGAAAATATCCGTACTCATGTGGTCTTTTCGGTTTCCAAGAATCCTTTTCCTCTCTCATCGCGTCTTCCACAATCAATCTCTCAAACAGAGGGTGTGGAATAGTCCTTGAGTATGGTTTGGTTCTGCTCATGAACTAGCTCCCGACGTAGTTAGTGCTCTTTGTTCGAGTACATAGTCAACGTATTCTATATTCTGGGGACAAACAGCAGTACACATACCGCAAGTAATACATGACCACATGGCAACCCCATCATGCTCATTCTGAAAAGTATTGTAGATGATGTTGAGTTCGTATTCCCCTTCCATATCCCTGACAGGACAAATATCATCACAAAGACCGCATTGGTAACAGCGGTTCAATTTGAATTCGTAGATTCTCTGCATTTTTCGGTCCTTGATTCCATCAACGTAGAGATCGAATCTGTCTTCATCGTTCAGGGGTTTTGCTCCTTCGGACCTTCTTCTATCTAGGAATAGGTAAGTAATCAGTGCACATCCTAAAGGTCCAAAAAGGGTGACCATCGCTAGTACTTTGGTGTTTATCTCCGGATAATAAATTGCAACATTAGCGTTGATTGAGTAAATTGATAACATAATTACGATGGCAATCCCATAGACGCCAATGGCAGCCCTTACAGGATCTTCTATGGGTCGTCGTTCATGCCCTCGGTTTACGACATCACCGTATTGAGGATCTATGAATGCTCCAATCGCCTTATCAATGAATGGAACGGCAACAACAAGTCCAATAATCATTCCCTGAACTAGGGTTCCCCAGACCTTTGCAGTCATCAGGAAAAAGTGATACCCAAATATTGTAAATTCAATATCCCAGGCCGCCTTTAGACATCCAAATGCCCATAGTAGATACCAGTCAGGTAATGGTGGTGGGAAAGCAGTACCAGCGGTTGGGTCTGCAGCTCCATGTAAGGGAGGTGGCACAAATGCCGACAAGAAGAAGAAGAGAGCCATGACGTACATACTCAGAACCGCGTCCCTTGTCAGTTCATGAGGATAAAGAGGCTCACCTTTGACCAATTCAGCTTCTAGTACCGAATGGTCTTCCCGGTGCTCTAATTTGCTTACAGTATCAAGATCAATCTGTTCATCCTGGTAGTCGCCGATTAGCTCTGTAGCACCTTGTTCACTCATCAGTGTGGTTCAGCCTCCCCTTGTATCCACACAAGAGCCATGTGTATGATTATTAAGATTGTCCCAATCAAAGGTAGAACAAAGATGTGCAACCAGTACATCCTAGTTATCGTATCTCCAGTAAGTTGAGTACCACCGAACACAATTTGGGCCATAAGCGGCCCTATAGCTGGGATGGAAGTAGCCATTTCAAGCCCGATTGAGCCCGCTGCAAACCCAAGTTCGTCCCAGGGAAGCAGATATCCAGTATAACCAAAGAAAATGGTGATCATCAATAAGATCGAACCCAGCATCCAGTTAATTTCCCTGGGATTACGATAGGCACCTACGAAGTAAACTCTCATCATATGAAGGAAAACCGAAGCTACCATGAAGTGGGCAGACCAGTGGTGAACCGCCCTGATAATGTATCCAAAGGACACTTGTGTCATTATCAATTCCATCGACTGGTATGCGCCAGAGGTTTTCTCACCGTCCGGAACCTCAGGATCAACTGGGACCATCACACCATCAGGGATATAGTAGAATCCTAGATAGATTCCAGTTATCGCTAGTACGATGTAGGCGAAGAACGATAGCCCTCCCAAGGAGTAAAAAGGATACCAGTACCATACGGCCTTGACGTTATATCTTTCAGTATGAGATTGGGGCATGGTCCTTCCAGTTGCAGGCATCAAGGTGTAGACCACAGAATAATATTCT
Organism: Candidatus Poseidoniales archaeon; assembly: GCA_015658585.1. Taxonomy (GTDB): domain Archaea; phylum Thermoplasmatota; class Poseidoniia; order MGIII; family CG-Epi1; genus CG-Epi1. Next base: position 2,748 of record DQOP01000097.1, read on the forward strand.
CTCTTGGCCAAGGAAACGTATCTGTGCAATGCAAACCTCTCATCGATCCATCTCCAGGTTTCAAAGATAGCTTTGGGAAGTAAACCAGTTATGTACAGATATCCAATTCCTGCAACAGCACCAGCCAATGACAGGAAAATCAAGAGGAAAGTGTACTTCCTCATTAATTCTTCCAGAATTGGAGTTTCAGCACTTACTGGCAGGGCCAGTAATACCAGACACCCGATTATCGCTGCTATAATCCTGTTAAATTTCATGTTATCCTTGTCCACAATATTTTAGCCAGTCCAAATGCGTGGTCAGGCCAATTAGTCCTCCATCTTTCTCACCCAAAGGCACTACGGGCAATCCGTATGGCGCCGGACCTTCCAACAATTCAGCAGCCATAACCTCTCTTCCTTGCTCATTTATGTTCTTGACCACTGATATCGGGTCAAATCTTGAAAGATGACATGCACACACAAACATATTCTCGTAGTCATCACCACTTAAGGTACTGGTTCCTTCTGGTATGAATGCGGGTTTGCAACAAAGGTGTGGACATTTGTAGGTGTGGTATGCCATCATAGTGCTATTTCCCCCATCATCTGGGATACCTAGATTTTCCATTCCTGTTTCAGTAGGGACTTTAACAAGAGCTAGTTGAATCTCACAATTCCCTAGTTCTTCCTCGAGTTCCTTTGGCCCCCAATTGACGATAGCAACGTCCCAGAGTTTGAAATCCTCTTTCTTGGCTACTTTTCCTCCCTTGCTTTCGTACCACTTCCCACTTTCACCTTTGTAGGTCAGTGTTTCATGGGCGTCATCCTCGTTGCATCTTGTTACTGGAGGAGGTAGGAGTGACTTCAGTGCAGGAACTGTGAGTGCACCAGTCATCCCTGCACCTGCAAGTCCGATCGCACCTTTCAGGAAACCTCTACGTGTAATATCCATAATTATCTCTCCAGTTTGGTGATAACTTTCCTCCTTCTCTTTTTGGCTTCCAG
>DQOP01000082.1 GCA_015658585.1 Candidatus Poseidoniales archaeon
AGGTGGTGACGGTGGTTCACCTCCAGTACAAAAAGAAGAATTGCCACTGTTACTGATTGGCGGTGGAATACTTCTATTGGCAGTCCTAGCTGGATTTGTTGCATGGGCCCGAAGGCCTAGTTCAGGATAGGACACAACTGTAAAATACGTCCCTATCATATTTAACTAAGGTGATAGTGTGAACAAGATGCGGAATCTGACTGCGGCCATAACCTGTTTTATGTTTGTAATCTCATCACTGATTATTCCTGTGGAGGCAACGGAGGCTGAACCCGATGATTATCCCAATGGATGGACCCATAGACCACTTATGGAACAATTCACCAGTCTAGGTTGCCCTCCCTGTATGAGTATTGAACCAGATGTGGCAAAACTCTGGAAGGAATTCAGAAAAGATCCTGCAGAGCCTGTAACCTTCATATCATTCCACCAAGCCAATGGTGCTTATCATGATGATGAATTTGTAAGTCAAGAATCCAAGGACCGATATGAACATTATGCGGTTCAAGGTACCCCTGATGCGCAATTTGATGGTGGGTACATTGAAGAACTAGGTGGCGGGGATGGTACTTACGATACTTACAAGGACCACTATTTCGAAAGTGGGGAGAGAGATGTCAAGCCAACTGAATTGCGAGTATGGCAAGAGTTCAGGGAAGACCGGTTTATCTTTACTGTAAATCTGACGTACCTAGGTGAGGGAGGAATCCACCCTCCATGGGATCCTGATGTCCTGGATTCCAGCGTGTACTTGTTCGTTGTAGAGGATGACATAATGGCTTGGAGTTCCGAAGAGGGAAAGGAAGTAATGAGTCACAATGTTTTCCGTGAAATGGCATTGCATAATGAACAGATTAGTCTTCAGCCCGCAGAGACCTGGACACATGAAGTGGAATGGGTAATTCCTGATACTATCCTTTATCCAAGTGGTCATGAGGACCGTGATGGGAATGAACAAGAGGGTGAGCACCCCATTCCTACTCCCATAAATCCCGCCAAGGTTTCTGTTGTCGCAGTTGTTTATGACAATGATGATACTTCAAGAACCACTACTGCCGGTAAGACTGGAAATAGTGCTGATACCCCACGAGCTGCCAATTCTGCTACACCCCAATCAACAGCCTATGATGAAGAGAATGAACCTCCAAAAGTAGTCAGTTATGATGAGACTCTAGTTGGCAATATTGCTGAAATTAGCGCAGTTCTAGAGGATGATGATGGTATTGGTTCGGCCTATGTTATCTATAACTTTCAAAATGGTTCATACGATGATGAGGCTTGGGGAGTAATGCCTATGGAAGTGGACGAGAATAATGTTGCTACTGCCTCAATTGAATTTGCAGAAGGGGATCCTGTATGGTACCGGATTTTGCTGGTAGATGGAAAACATGGTTTTGCAGCCAGCGAGGCTAAACAGTTCGAGGGGACTGGCGGTGGATTCATGGAAGACTCTCCAGGATTTGGGTTGGTGGCCATAACTATGGCCTTATTGATCGGATTAATTAGAAGAAAAGATTAACTGAGAATGCATGGCCATAAAGAAGATTGAACCTGCAATTCAGGAAGCTGAGCCTCTGCAACCAAAGACGAATTGGGACGCCCTGGTAGAAAATGTAAGCCAGAGCAAAGGATACAATACGATTCTGGAGAACAAGGTCCTAGTCAGCATGGGGGTTGCCATAATCCTGATCCTGGCCATCGTTCTATATGGAACGATCGGAGGGGAATCTGATGCCCCGGATTTTACACTAAAAGATACGGAGGGGAAGACATTCTCACTATCTGATTATGAAGGTGAAAAGGTCGTTGTCCTGGATTTCATGTTCACCACGTGTCCACCTTGTGAAAAATTCGTAGATGATGCACTTGAACCGTATTCCAAGGAAATGGATAACGGCAATGTAGTTATCATTTCTATAAGTGTTTTTGGTACTGATAATGAAAATAAACTAAGTGATTATGCCAAGGATTATGGGTGGAGACATGCACTATCTGATACTGATGGTGATATTGAGATTGCATATGAAGTTCAAGGAACTCCTAAATTATTTATCATTGATAAGGACGGAAAAATCACCTACACGGCTGGAGGTACAACAACGGCCGAAAAAGTTCCTAAGAATCCTGAAGAACTAGAATTAGAAGTGAACAAAGCCCTGACCGGACAAGGCGCACTTGTGAAGGTTAAAGAATCGTCTATCTATCTATTTGCCGTCGGAGCCGGCGTTATGGTCTTCTTTTCCCCATGCTCATTTCCCATGCTGCCCGGTTACATGTCCTTCTACCTTGCCAACAAAAAACAGCGTACCGGTAAATTTGACGAAAAAACCGCAAGGGAGACTTTACCGGATGGGTTGGCCACTGCTGCTGGGTTAATGGGAATCCTGTTGTTAATTGGAATTTTGCTAATTCCATTTATTAGTATAATCGGAGGATTTATTCCTGTACTTGAACTGGTTGTAGGTTTCCTGATTCTATCCATGGGCACCGTAATGGTAATGGAATATGACTCCGGGAAGATAGTCAGACCATTCAAAAACCTGATGTCGGCCATATCTAGTTCACAACCAATGATTCTGGTCAAGAATGGGATTGAAAGGGGTATCAAAGCAATCACGGGGAAAGAATTTAGTTTCTCCGATAACGCAGACGGAACTAGAACTGGACTTTTCTGGTATGGTGTTGCCTATGGCTCTGCTGCCACAGGTTGTGTGGCCCCAGTCATTGTAGGGCTGTTAAGTGCCAGCATCGGTAGAGGAATCTTCACTGGACTGTTTGTTTTCTTGATATTCTCGGCTACGGCCGGGGCCCTTATGGTTGCATTCACCATGATGGTGGCTGCATCCGAATCCACAATAGTTGACAAATTGAAGGCCTCGACCCGTCAAATTGAAATGGCTGGTGGAACGGTTATGATAATTGTCGGACTATACCTGATGTACTATTTCCTTTCAACGAGTGTATTCTAGATAATCGGTAGATAACGGTGGCTCTGGAACCAAGTCTTTGCCGAAGGCTTTCTTTCCAACACTGATCAATGTTGTTTCCTGATACATCTCAACATTGGTGTACAGGTCATCAAAGTATATCGGACGATGGGCCTTGGCCTGATCCTCATCAATAGGATTATTTACTGTAAGAATTTCATTATCCTCTCCCGTGATGACTATCCAGTGCGGGATATCATCATCCTCCTCTTCGAAGATTATAGTGGAGACCAGGGCGAATATGACCCTGTCAGCCTCCAGAGCTTCCCGTATATCTTTTAATGTGGGTTTACGGACTTCCTGAGTAGTTCCGTTAAGGGCACAGACTCGTTTTTGCATGTCGTGAAAAAATTCCAGGTAATGTTCATTACCATTATTGGCCTTGACATACGTCTTGGCCCGTTCTATCAGCCCCAATCCAGGGTTATCGGTTATTATGTGGGGATGGAGGCCACGTACAGCTAAAGGGGCACAGATGCCGTACCTTCCTGCTCCCTTCATCTCTACGGCATGGCCCTCCCTCCATAGTTCAACTTCTAGGTCCCGATCCATCTGGCTTACGAAATTGAAATATTTGAGGGCCATGGCAACGCACGCGGGGCCGCAACTGAAATCCATTGTCTGGGAATATAATGGAACGTCTAGATTCACGAAAAGCCACTCTGGGAGCGGACAAATAATATTTGCCTATTTTGATATCATTGGGAGAAGGCTGTTGGCTGCTGTCTCGGCTGCATTGGCAACATCGTCCAGTCGTTGAATCAGGCGATACATATGAGCTGCAGCTAATGGCTGGTCATCACCATTAGTGAATACGTATGCTGCGGCTTTGGCTTCGGCCTTGTCTGCACTGTGTTCTAGCTCATTTACCCGGACTATGTGTTCGTGCATTATGTCCTTCTCTCTGTTGGCAAAAGCCGATTCCAGAAGAAACTCAAATCTTCCCACGGTTTTTTGATATTCTTCTACTGTAGCTGTTACGGATTCGGCTAGGTCAAGTACTAGAGACCGAGCCTTGGTGTTGTCATACAACTCTCTGAAAGACAATATTTCAGTCACATTCTCAGCATAATCTGCTATTCGGTCCTGACGTGAGACCAGTTCCAGAAAGACGGACTTGTCAACGGCCAGTCTTACGCTACCGCGGAGCATATCTCTTATCTTGTTCTTGATCTTATCTGCCTTCAGTTCGGACTTGGATGTTGCTTTGATATGTTCCTTGATATTGGTACCTTCACAAGCTGCCTTGACGCAATCGTTCATCCTTTCGACGGTCTCAAAGACCCTTTCGGCGTGCTTATAGTATGATTTGAATACGCTGGGGCCAATTCGACTTTCAAACAGTTTCATTATTATCCTCCATTCCCAACTTCAATTTCAACCTTTGGGCCTGTTCTTATTGAATGGTAGAGAAGCCATGATATGGCTGACATGATGATCAGGACCGAGACAATGAAACGGGTTTCATCAAGCCCGAATATGGCATACAATATCATTGCTCCAAAACCTGCTGCCGGTATACTGGCAACCCAACTAGCTGCTATCTTACCAAATACCCGGAAGTCAACCGATGATGCCCCGCCTGCAAGTCCTACTCCTACCACAGATCCTACAAGTGTGTGTGTGGTAGAGATTGGAATGGCTAAAAATGGCATGGAGAATATCAGAACTGTGGTCGCAGCTGCAAATTGAGCTGCAAATCCACGGGTAGGCGTAATGCGTGTAATTTTTTCACCGATAGTCTTCATTACGCGATAACCCCATGTAGTAATCCCAATTACAATCCCGAAACTACCAAGAAGCACCAACCAGAGTGGAACCTCAGCTTCTGGACCTAGGGAACCAGCCTTGAAGACTTGCCAGACCGCAGCCATAGGCCCGATTGCGTTACTCCTATCATTAGCTCCGTGAGCAAATGCAACATAACAAGCTGTAATCACCTGTAGCCAGACAAAAATCGTCTCAACGCCCAAATATCCAGTCTCCTCGAACTCGTACTTGCGTAAAATTGCATAGAGAATGGTACTACAGAATAGTGCCAGAACCAAAGCTGCCATCAAACTATTTGCAGGCAGGCAGGGTCCCAGTGAATCTATGAAACCCAAACCTTCAGCACAATCATTCGAAGGAAGCCAACTACCAGGCAAGACATATTTGAGGGCTTTGAATTGTAATGCAAGACTTAACACAAAGAAAGTTGGGAGTGCCAGTATAGGGGCCATCCATCTTGACCGCTCAATTGGATCCTCCGTATCCAGAATCATCGTCCTTATAATGTAAAAAGTGCCATAGGCCAGGACGCCACCAAGAAG
>DQOP01000093.1 GCA_015658585.1 Candidatus Poseidoniales archaeon
AAAGTAGAGCAGCACCCGGCGTCCGCGCAAATCTTCCAGCGCAACAGGTGGGCCGGAAAGGGCAGGAAGCCGAAATGATGGTGCAGGTGTTTGTTGCGAAAGCAAGTTTCGCCCCTGCCATGCTGTCACCGCCAGAAAAATGGCGAGGATCAGCACCACGTTCAGTAGCCAGCGTTTCCAGTTTCCAAAAGCCATCGTGCCCCTGTAGAATATATAACGTTGCCGCGCTGTCCTGCCTTCTCTTAATGTCGCTATGCAGGTCTCCGTCTTGCTGTGCGAGGTCAGCTGCATCTCCATGTCTTGTCGACGAACGAACAACAGGCCGACTGGAAGAGCAAGGACTGCCTTACCGGGAATGGATGCTGGATGAAGGGACGGTTTCTTTCGGTGATGCACCGCCGGAGGGGGTGTTTTATAACCGCATGAGAGCTTCCTCACACACCCACGGACATCGCTATTCGCCTGAGCTAACCCTGCCCACTCTCCACTGGCTGGAACGGAACGGGCGCAGGGTTCTTGACGACCATCGTGCTTTGCATTTGGAAGTCAGAAAGCTTGCCCAGTACCGTGCTCTAATATGGACCAAAGGAATATTCAAACAGCCATAAATCCAAACCAATTCCAACACCAAATAATAAATAATTTAATTTAGTCTCTATATCTATAATTCTTGTACTATCTAATGATGATAGTTTTGTCTTTTCCTCTTCCGTCAAAAATCCTTGTAAGAAAGGATCTGATGAAATTTGCGAACTATTATTTCATTTAAAATATATGAATCAACATTTTTCATACTTCCAGAAGTCCCTGTTCAAGAAACCGAAACGGGGCCAATTTTTTGTTCATTCGCAGCAGAAGCCTGTTTCACACTTCTGGGGAACCACTGTTCTGCAAGAAGGTAAACTACAGGTATCAGAAAAAGTGTAATAAAAGTTGAGCTGGCCAGACCCCCTATGACGACTTTAGCCATCGAAGACTGGGCCTCACTTCCCTCACCCAGACCAATAGCCAAAGGCAGCATCGCCAATACCGTCGTCATCGCAGTCATCAGGATGGGTCGGAGACGATATCTTCCGGCTAATAGAATAGCTTCTTGGATATTCTTACCCCCTTCTCGGAATTCCTGATTGATTTGGTCAACCAGTAAAATGGCATTGTTCACGACAATCCCCCCAAGCATAATACAGCCGATCCAAGATTGAATATTAAAGGTGTCTTTGGTGAGAAAGAGCATCACCAGCACACCAATGGCTGCAACAGGGACACTGAACAAAACCACCAGTGGATCTCTCAAAGATTCGTAAAGACAGGCCATGACCATGTAAATGAGCATTACCGATAATATCAGCGCGAACACCAGTTCTCTAAAGGCTTCCTGCTGGGCCTCATAATCACCGGTAAAGACCACATTGAAATCATCAGGAATAGGCAGATTAGCGATAGCCCCCCTGATATCATCAATGACCAGATTTATATCACGTCCGGATACACTGACCGATATGGTAGTCACACGTTCCTGGTTCAATCTTGAAATCTCCAAAGGTGCCTGAGCAGATACAGGTTTCGCTACATTCTTCAGAGAGATTGGTTGTCTTTCTGAATTCAACAAAGTCTGGTTCATCAATCTCTCAAGGGTAAGGGGGTGGCTATCTTCGACCTTGAGCATGATGTCATACTCGTTGCCTGAATCCCGGAAGGTTCCCCCTGAAACTCCTGCAAGAAAAGCCTGTAGGGTCTCAGCAATATCCGAAATCGAGACTCCCAGATCTGCTGCCCTTCCTCGATCTATTTCAATAAGGCGTTCGGGACTTTTTTCTCCTCTGCTTGCCCGCACATAACCCACTCCGGGAATTTCTCTGATCCGACTCTGAATTTCCCGACTGAGTTGAGAGGCCGCATCAAGATCGTAGCCTCTGAGTTCTATCTGAACCCGCTCACCGCCTCCTTGACCTATTCTGAACAGAAACAATCCCCTTCCAGCCCTGGAACGAACTTTTACTCCAGGTATTCCTGCCAGTTTCTTCCCGAGAGAAGAGGCTATCTGATCGCTTGTACGGGTTCTCTGATCAGCTGGGACAAGAGCGACCCGCATGTTCCCCTGATGGGACCCGCGAGACCTCCAACTGCTTCCCCCCATAGAAGTGATGATGTTTTCAGCCTCGGGTACTCCGTCTTTGACCAGGGATTCAACTAAATTGAATTTTTCCTTGAGTGCATCCAGGTGAGTCCCGGTATCCATTTCCACGCTAACCCGGACTTCACCCTGGTCGGCGGAAGGCATGAATTCCTTACCAATCAATGGATATAGGGCTAGGCTTGAAGAGAATAAAACAAGGACCAGAGCCAGTGTCTTCTTGGGAGCATTGAGGGCGGATGAAAGTAGTTCTGCATAACTCTCCTGAAGCCAGGAGCGCGTATTTTCGGCCTGTTTTATCTTTCTAAGGGCTTTGGCAGCAAACATGGGAATAACGCTGAGTGCGACAATAAGGGAGCACAACAAAGAAAAGCCTATAACAAATGCAAGTTGGCTGAACATGATACCTGAGATACCCCGCACAAAAAGAAGGGGCAGGAATATCACCATGGTCGTGAACGTACTGGCAATGATTGCCGGAGTAACTTCTTTGCTTCCTCTTATTGCAGAATCCTTGGCATCCATTCCTGACTGTCGATGACGGTAGATATTTTCTAGAACTACGATCGCATTATCTACGATCAACCCGACACCAATGGCGAGACCCCCAAGGCTCATGAGATTCAGAGTCATCCCTGAAGTCTGGACAGGGATGAAAGTGGCTATTATCGAAATCGGAATGGCCGTAGCGATGATAGCGGTACTGCGGGCATTCCTTAAAAAAAGAAGGAGGATCAAGATGGCAAAAAGTCCCCCATAGGCTGCGGATCTTGCCACATTTGTAATGGAATTCTCAATGAAACGGGAAGTATCTATCAGAGGTATCACTTTGAGTTGAGGCAGGTCTTTGGTAATACGTTCCAGTTCTGCCAATACCGACTTGGCCACGTTGACAGTATTTGCTCCTGATTGTTTTCTTACCGCAATGCGGATTCCAGGCTCGCCGTTAATCCTTATAACCCTTGTATTTTGGGTCTTATTCAAAGTGATTCTTGCAATTTCACCAAGAAAGATCGGAGACCGATCACGGACAGCAACAAGCGTGTTTCGAATATCCTCAATCCGTGAGAATTCGCCGGCTGCTCTGACAATCAAGTCATAGTTGCCCTGACGGATAGATCCTATGGGAAGATTGATGTTCTGTTTTTTCAAGGCATTGATGACTTCTTTGACTTCAATTCCTAGGGACCGCAATTTGTCTGCATTCATAAGCACCTGAACCTCTTGAGAAGATCCCCCCCAAATGTCCAGTGCAGCAACTCCGTTTTGCTTTTCGATGCGGTAGCGCAACTGGTTTTCTACAAGAAGTTGGGTTTCAATCGGATCCAGATCACTGGTGGCACCGAGGATCAGAACTGGAAATTGGGCAAGGTCGAATTTTCTTAGAGTCGGACGACTGGCTCCGCCTGGAAGACTGCTTACAATTCGATCAAGCCGATCGCGGATGTCATTGGCTGCTTCATCCAGGTTGGTTCCCCAGGCAAAGGAGATCCTGACCGAACTAGAACCCTCGCTGGAATTGGAGGAGACCGATTCTGCTCCGGGCACTGCACTCAGGGCTTGTTCAATCCTTATAGAAATCAGTTTTTCAACCTCTTCTGGTCCGGCTCCCGGGTATTTTGTAACGACACTCAAAGTTGGATAAGTTATTTCGGGCATGAGGTCGATGGGTAAGCGACTCAACGAAATGCTGCCCAGGACCATAATGATCATTGTTGCCATCGTAACAAACACCGGACGATGGACTGAGAAATTTGAGAAATTCATGTCCTTTTCAATTCTGTCTCAATGCAACTTGATGATTTTGATGTATTCAAAGGGACATCAGCAGTCCGGCAAGATATTGTTTCCATCTTTCAACCCTGGCTGTCCCGTTTCCCACTTTCCTGGTTAGCCTTTTTTCCTTTCCAGTTTTCTTTGCCTCCCTCTCCTCCTTTGCTGCCCTTCCAGCTGCCTTTTAGCTTATCCACACCTTTTTTACCTTGCCACTCGCCCTTTTTCGCAGCTACTTCTTGACGATCTTTTCGTTGGCTCTTTCCCTCTGCTCCGCTTTTACGGCCCTTCCATTTACCATTCCCTTCGCCTCCTCCTTGACTTCCTTTCCAACCCTGACCTCCACCTCTTTTTGATCCAGAGGCGGCTTTACCCTGCTCTGCTATCATGATTGGGCTGCCATCGCGAAGAAGGTGATGTCCCAGTGTAACTACGAATCCTTTGATATCCGGCTCACGGATTTCCATCCAATCATTCTCAACAATTCCAGGCTTTATCTTCACAAACGAGACTTTACTCGATTCATTATCGGCGAGGTAGATGCCTTTACCTTTACGGTTAATCACTGCCGCAACAGGCACCGCAGGCACTTTTTTTCTGAATTCTATCTCGACGTTGACCCTTACAAACATGCCAGGTTTCAAGATTCCTTCAGGATTTGGAACCAATACTTCCACACGTGCCTCACGTGAATTTTCCCTCAGGAAAGGAGCAATTCTAAGAATAGTTCCCGAAAACTTTCTTTCCGGCAGGGAATCAACACTGATCTCTGCGGAAAGTCCTCGTCGAAGCTTGAAGTAATCCATTTCGGTTACAGAAACCACTGCAGTAAGATTGTAGATATTGAGGATGGATAAAATGGGAGTGTTCGCATTTAACAATGCACCCGGGTCTACAAATGTCTCACCTACGATTCGCTTGGGAGTATCGCCCTCCCAGTCAACAGAAATCTTCGTGTAGGACAAACGTATCTTTGTAGCCTCTAGGCTGGAAATTCTCTCGAGCAGACTTGATCGTGCCATCTTTAAATTGGCTAATCTTGTAGCATATTGGGACTTGGCATTTTCCTGCTGGATCTGTGTTATGAGCCCCCGGCCGAAAAGATCCTTCTGTCTTTTATACTCACGCTCTGACTGCTCGAATGCTTCTTGGGAAGCTTCTAGATATGACTCAGCAGTTTTCATAGCGGCTCCTGCCATCCTGGTTTGCTGAATAGCTTCAGCGTCATCCAGTTTGGCTAGGACTTTACCCTTCTCAACTTCATCACCCATCTCAACAAAAAGTTTTTCAAGCCTTCCGCCAACTTTCGGAGCAACCAAATAACGTGATTCCGGTTCGAGTGTACCAGTCAGAATCACACGGTCCCTCATATCCCTCAGCTGAACCTTCTCCACTTCAACTGCTACAGGGGCATTGCGCAAACCCCCACCCCATCCTCCCTTACGGTTGTTTTTCTCCTTTTGAGAACGTTCGTATACCTGCCAACCAACTAAAGCAACTAAAACCAGTAATGAAACTCCCAGGAATATGAATTTTTTCATGTTTAAAGCCCTTTATTGGCTGCGAAGTATGGATGACTTTCCCCCTTTAAGTGGTCCAGTTTGAATGTTAGTTTATCATAATCATTGGATCACTTGCAACTATGATTAGGAGCAGGAGATTTCCAATTCAAAGAACTGTGAGGCCTCAAAGTATTGTAGAATATATAGGAAAATCAAAACGAGGCTCCTCTTCAGTTAAATCAGAACCTATTTTGGTTTGTTCTTTATCGTAAACTTCCCATTGTGATGTGAGCCACAATTGCAGCGACTTGTCTGGAAGAGACTCCTAGGTATTCTGCAACAGTTTTTGATTCAACACCCTGATGGAGTAAATCCTTAATTTTATTTTTTTGTTCATCTGTTAGCTGTTTTACCATAATGGATAATCTGCAAGTACTTCAACTGATAGACATCCTTTTTGACTCCTAGTTGTTGGAAGCCCATCTTGTGAAGCCATAAGATCATTTACTTGATCGACTGCCTGTT